>JALWUZ010000809.1 GCA_027079895.1 Anaerolineae bacterium | reverse complement strand
CATCAGCAGCACGCTCTACGTCCTGCAACCGGACAGCGAGCCGATTACCGACGACCAGACCAGTTACACCGGCGTGCTTACGGACGCCAACGTCAACTTCACGGCGGACTTCGGCTTCTTCGTCCCCGACGACCTGGTCGCCATCGGCAACCTGGTCTGGTTCGACACCGGCGCGGGGGCGCACTACAACAACGGCATCTTCGACGGCGACGAAAGCGGCGTGCCGGGCGTCACGGTGACGCTCTACATCTCCGGCCAGACGGCTCCCGTCCTGACCACCACCACCGACATCAGCGGTTTCTACCAGTTCGACAACCTCCTGCCGGACACCTACATCGTCCACCTGCCGGCGGAGAACTTCCAATCCGGCGGGCCGCTGGCGGGATACGTCTCCTCCATCGGCAACGGCACGGACGAGACCACCGACCAGGACGGCGACGAGAACGGCGTTGACCAGCCCGCGCTGGCGACGACCGGCATCAGCAGCACCGCCTACATCCTCGCGCCGAACAGCGAGCCGATCACCGACGACGAGAGCAGTTACACCGGCGTGCTTACGGACGCCAACGTCAACTTCACGGCGGACTTTGGCTTCTTCGTCTCCGATGACCTGGTCGCCATCGGCAACCTGGTCTGGTTCGACACCGGGGCGGGCGACCACACCAACAACGGCGTCTTCGACGGCGACGAGCGCGGCGTGCCGGGCGTCACGGTGACGCTCTACATCTCCGGCCAGACGACCCCCGTCCTGACCACCACCACCGACATCAGCGGCTACTACCAGTTCGACAACCTCTGGCCGGGCACCTACACCGTCCACATCATCGCCGAGAACTTCCAGTCTGGCGGGCCGCTGGCGGGGTACGTCTCCTCCATCGGCAACGGGAGCGACGAGACCACCGACGACACCGGCGACGAGAACGGCGTAGACCAGCCCAACCTCGCCACGACCGGTATCAGCAGCACGCTCTACGTCCTGCAACCGAACACCGAGCCGATTACCGACGACCAGACCAGTTATACCGGCGTCCTCGACGACAACAACGTCAACTTCACCGCCGACTTCGGCTTCGTGGAGTTGGTCGCCCTGGGCAACGTGGTCTGGTTCGACACCGGCGCGGGCGACCACACCAACAACGGCATCTTCGACAGCGACGAGAGCCCGGTCGTAGGCGTCGAGGTGCAACTCTTCCGTCCGGGCGACGCAACGCCGCTCCTGACCACCACCACCGACATCAGCGGTTACTACCAGTTCGACCTGCTCAACCCCGGCACCTACTACGTCCACATCCCGGCCAGCGAGTTCGTCGGCACCAGGCCGCTCTCCGGCTACGTCTCCTCCGTCGGCAATGGCGACGACGAGATCACCGACGACGACGGGGACGAGAACGGCATAGACCAGCCCGACCTCGCCACGACCGGCATCAGCAGCACGCTCTACCTCCTGCAACCGAACACCGAAATCACCGGCGAGAATCAGGTCAACTACACCGGCTACCTGGACGACGACAACGTCAACTTCACCGCCGACTTCGGCTTTGTGGAGTTGGTCGCCATCGGCAACGTCGTCTGGTTCGACACCGGCGCGGGGGCGCACTACAACGACGGCGTCTTCGACAGCGACGAGAGCCCGGCGGCGAACGTCACGGTGCAACTGTTCCGCCAGGGAGAGACGACGCCCGTCCTGACCACCACCACCGACATCAGCGGGTACTACCAGTTCGACCTGCTCAACCCCGGCACCTACTACGTCCACCTACCGGCGGAGAACTTCCAGGCCGGCGGGCCGCTGGCGGGGTACGTCTCCTCCATCGGCAACGGCGACGACGAGACCACCGATGACGACGGCGACGAGAACGGCATAGACCAACCCGACCTCGCCGCGACCGGCATCAGCAGCACGCTCTACCTCCTGCAACCGAACGACGAGATTACCGGCGAGAATCAGGTCAACTACACCGGCTACCTGGACGACGACAACGTCAACTTCACCGCCGACTTCGGCTTCGTGCAACTGGTCGCCCTGGGCAACCTGGTCTGGTTCGACGTAGGCGGAGGCGGCGGCTTCGCCAACAACGGCATCTTCGACGGCGACGAGCGCGGCGTGGCGGGGGTCGAGGTGCAACTGTTCCGCCAGGGTGAGACGACGCCCGTCCTGACCACCACCACCGACATCAGCGGGTACTATCAGTTCGACCTGCTCAACCCCGGCGCCTACTACGTCCACATCCCGGCCAGCGAGTTCACCGGCACCAGGCCGCTCTCCGGCTACGTCTCCTCCGTCGGCAACGGGAGCGACGAGTTCACCGACCAGGACGGCGACGAGAACGGCGTAGACCAGCCCGACCTCGCCACGACCGGCATCAGCAGCACGCTCTACATCCTCGCGCCGGACACCGAGCCGACCACCGACGACCAGACCAGTTACACCGGCTACCTGGACGACGACAACGTCAACTTCACCGCCGACTTCGGCTTCTTCATCCCCGACGACCTGGTCGCCATCGGCAACCTGGTCTGGTTCGACACCGGCGCGGGCGGCCACGCCAACAACGGCATCTTCGACAGCGACGAGCGCGGCGTGCCGGGCGTCGAGGTGCAACTGTTCCGCCAGGGAGAGACGACGCCCGTCCTGACCACCACCACCGACATCAGCGGCTACTACCAGTTCGACAACCTCCAGCCCTACACCTACTACGTCCACATCCCGGCGAGCGAGTTCACCGGCACCAGGCCGCTCTCCGGCTACATCTCCTCCATCGGCAACGGCACGGACGAGTTCAGCGACGACGACCGCGACGAGAACGGCATAGACCAACCCGCGCTGGCGACGACCGGCATCAGCAGCACGCTCTACATCCT
>JALWUZ010000808.1 GCA_027079895.1 Anaerolineae bacterium | reverse complement strand
CACTTGGTCGGCGCGGTGCGGACCGCCTCGACGACCTCCTCATCCTTCGGCTGAGTGCGCTCTTTGTCAATCTCGCCCGACTTGACCCGCTTGATGAGCCCCAGCCAATCCTCATTACGAGCATTCAGCAGCCGCAGCGTCGCCCCGTCGAAGTCGGCCTCCGGGCTGAAGACCAGTTCCAGCATCTCCTTGCGCCCGATGAACCGCCCCTTGTCCTCCGCCTTGACCTCGTCAATCTGTCCTACGGGCACGGCGAAGATCGGTTTCTGCACCATCTCCCTCTCGGTGGCGATGAACAGAAACTTCTTGGTGGCGACCTCCTCCTTCTGCTCGAAGATGAGCCGCGCGTCGGTCAGGTAGAGCACCCCCTTCGGGCCGTCTTTCTCTTCCTCCATGTACTGCGCCCGGCAGGCCAGGATGGGGTCCTCGTCGGGATAGAGTTGGAAACTAGCCTCGTCTATCTGATCCAGCGTCCACTCGATCTCCATCACCTGCCCGTTCGTCTGAGCGATGTTCTGCTGCAACGTGCTGTACATAGCCTCGATGGCCGCAGTGGCGGCGTTGACTTTGCTCTCCAGGGCACTGATGGCACTTTCCGCGCTGGCGATATGCGCCGCGTTGCCGTTCATCGCACGGTAGAGAGCCTCCTCGGCTTCCTCGGCCTCGGCTGCGAGGTCATCGGAGCGGACGCCCACCTCGTCGTAGACCCGGTTCCGTATCTCATCCCACTGCTCGTCCAGCACCTCCACCTTGCGCTCCAGGAAACTGCGGAAGACGTACCCCCTGGCCCGCAACTCCTCTATCCTGGTCGGGAGCATCGAGATGGTCGTCCCCAACTTGTCCACCTCGTTGAGCACCTTAGTCAGCAGCAAATCGTCGTGCAGTCCGGTCAACTTGCTTTGGAGCATGTCCAGGCGGGAACGGCTCATTTCGTCAATGGATGCCGGCACCGCGGCCTGAGTGCCGCGAAAAGACCCCTTCTTGCGCGGCACGGGACGCGCGGCCGGCCGCGTAGAGTGTGTGATCCTGGCCCGTGACTTGTGCGCCGTGCTGCGAGAGGGTCTCTTCCTGCTGATGTGCATGCTCCTGGAATGGGACTTCTTCTTCTTGCTCAATTTCTTGCCACCCATTTTAACCTCCTTTCTGCTTCCGCTACGCTCAAGCCCCTCCCAGGGTTTCAGTTCGTCTGAGTCCCCATCTTGAAGCGCAGAAAAGCCTCCATAAACTCGTCCAGCCGCCCGTCGAGCACTGCCTGCACGTTGCCGGTCTCGTAGCCGGTGCGGTGGTCTTTCACCATCTGATAGGGGTGGAGCACGTAGGAGCGGATCTGATTGCCCCAGCCGGCGTTCACGTGCTCCCCCTTCAACTCGGCGATTTCGGCCCGCCGCTTCTCCTCCTCGATGCGCAGCAGACGGGCCCGCAGGACGCGCAGGGCCACCTCCCGATTCTGAGTCTGCGAGCGTTCGTTCTGGCAGGAGACGACGATGCCGGTGGGGATGTGGGTGATGCGCACGGCGGTTTCGTTTTTCTGCATGTGCTGCCCACCGGCGGACGAGGCGCGGAAGGTGTCAATCTGCAAGTCGTTGGGGTCAATCGTCACCGAGATGTCATCCCCCAAATCGGGCCACACCTCGACCAGGACGAAGGAGGTGTGCCGCCGATGGGCCGCGTCGAATGGCGACAGCCGCACCAGGCGATGGACGCCCCGCTCCGCGCTCAGATAGCCGTAGGCGTAGGCCCCGGAGACGGCGACGGTAGCCCGCTTGATACCGGCCTCCTCTCCGTACAGCCGGTCAATCACCTCGGCCGAGTACCCCCGCGACTCGGCCCAGCGGAGATACATCCGCAGCAACATCTCCGCCCAGTCCTGCGCGTCGGTGCCGCCGGCCCCGGCGTGCAGGGCCAGAATCGCGTCCCCGCGGTCGTGCGGGCCGGAGAGTAGCAGGCGAAACTCCAGGTGACCGATTTCCCGTTCGAGAGCCTCCGTCTCCGCCGCCAACTCGTCCGTCAGGCTCTCGTCGCCCAGTTCGACCAGTTCCAGGGCGTCCCGTACCCGCTGCGTCAGCGTGTTCCACCGCTCGACCTCCTCCCGCAGCGCGGCCAGTCGCCGCATAGTCGTCTGGGCCTCCTCGCGCTGCTCCCAGAAGTCAGCGCGGCCGGCCTGTTTCTCCAGACGGACGATCTCCTGCTCCTTGCCGGCCAGGTCAAAGACGCCTCCGAATGTGCCCCAGTTTGGCGTCCAAATCCAACAGACGATGACGTAGTTCCTCCACGGATACCTCCTGTGCGTTGTGTGCTACGATTCGCCGAACAGGCCGGCGACGAAAGCGTCGGGGTCGAAGGGGGCCAGGTCTTCCAGCCGCTCCCCCGTGCCGACGAAGCGCACCGGCAGCCCCAACTCACGGGCGACGGCGAAGGCCATCCCCCCCCGCGCGGTGCTGTCCAGTTTGGCGATGATGACCCCGCTCACCTCCACCGCCTCGCGGAAGTGGCGGGCCTGCGAGAGCGCGTTCTGGCCGGTGGTGGCGTCGAGCACCAGGAGCGTTTCGTGGGGCGCACCGGGGACGTGTTTCCCCATCACTTTGCGCACCTTGCGCAACTCGGCCATCAGGTTGTACTGCGTGTGCAGCCGTCCGGCGGTGTCGGCGATCACCAGGTCCATCCCTCTCGCGCGGGCGGCCTGGAGGCTGTCGAAGATGACCGCGCCGGGGTCGCCCCCCTCCGGGCCGGTGACGATGTCCACCCCTACCCGCTCGGCCCAGATGCGCAGTTGATCCATCGCCGCCGCGCGGAAGGTGTCACCGGCGGCCAGGAGCACCCGACGCCCCTCCTGCTTGTACCGGTAGGCCAGTTTGGCGATACTGGTCGTCTTG
>JALWUZ010000807.1 GCA_027079895.1 Anaerolineae bacterium | reverse complement strand
AATACTGCTGGCTGGTGTCCATATCCATCGTGCACCTCCCGATCACAAGTTGAAGTAAGCCCAGGATACCAAAGTTTGGCCCTTTTGTCCAGGCGCAGTGATCACCACGGTTAATTGCACACCTACCGGGAGGATAGCCAATGGCTTATATGATTCCTTCTACGCTGAGAAACCTGCCCGACACGACGGCGGGTGAACGCAAGTTATTCGACCTGTTCCGTACCACGCTTCCCGACTCCTGCGTGGTGCGGTACGAGATGTTGTTGGGAGAACGGCATTATCGGCCAGATTATACACTGGTGGACCCTCGGCGAGGCATCTTGGTAATCGAAGTAAAAGATTGGGGGATCTCCAGCATCGAGAAGGCGACAGCAGAGCAATTCTTCGTCCGGTATGGCAGTGGTGCTCCTCACCCCCAGCCGAACCCCAACAACAAGTGCGAAGTCTACCTACGACACATCCGCGAGTCCTTGTCTGCTATGCCCGTCCTCCAAGGGGAACACCTGGGAGAATTGCTTGCCCCGCTTGAATATTTCGTTGCCTTCCCAAACATCACCAAAGAGGAATTCATAGGGAAGCAACTCGACCATCTGATTCCCCTGGAACGTGTTCTGTTCAGAGAAGACCTGGTTCGAAGTGGGAGACCTTTTAGAGCCCGATACGACCAGGTACTGCCAATGCTCGATCAACCTCTGACACGGGAACAAGAGAAAGCAGTACAACAGGCATTGTTCCCCAATACCAGTTTTGCTATGAGTGTAGGAGGAGGCTTCATCCCCAAAAACGCGGATGATGTCGTCGTGGGAGGAACAGTTGAACCACTCCACCTGAGCCTGGAACAAGAGCAAATCGCCAAGAGCTTGGGTGAGGGGCCGCGGCTATTACGTGGCATAGCGGGTACAGGCAAGACGCTGATTATGCTTTACCGCGCCAAACTGTTGGCGGCAAACGACCCTGAGACAAAAATCCTAATCTTATGCTGGAACGTCAGTTTAGCGAATTATATGCGCCAGGTATATGACCAAATCCAATTCCAGGCGAGTGGCCAGGTTACTATTCAGCATTTTGCCGATTTCGCTCGCGATTTGTTCGAGCAGCATAATGTTCCAAAAAATGATAACTTCGACAGCCTTCTTTTCGAAAGGCAGTTGAGCAACATCCGAATATCGGAATCAGAGAAATACGATGCAGTCTACATAGACGAAGCACAAGACTTCCGCAAGGAATGGATTGCTTTTGTCTACCATAACTTACTGAAGGGTGATCCGAGAACCCGCAATTTGCTGGTAGCCGCCGACGATGCTCAAAGAATCTACCGCACCCGTGATTTCAGTTGGGCCAGCCTGGACATCCCGATGAAAGGGCGTTCCAAGATTCTCAAGACAGTGTACCGTAACTCTGCTCGCGTTTGGGTGTTCTCAGCGTTCCTGCTGCGAGAGAAAGCATCGTACTTGCATGAAAACAGAGACCGTGTCCGGTTTTCTCAAAAGGGTGGGTACGATCCCCAACTCATCGAATGTGAAAGTCTGGCAGCACAGATCGAGAAGGCGATTGAGATTATTAGGGCAGTGCATGAAAACGGTTTCGCGTTGCGTAACGTATTGTTGCTCTACAGGCACAAAAAGGTGGACGGGTTCCCATTAGTGGACCACCTGATAGCCCGTTTGAGCGAGGAAGGTATCCGTAACGACTGGATTGCCGAAGATCGTGACGCCAAACGCAATTTCGATTGGGAGGAAGATTCAGTAAAGATTTCAACGGTGCATTCGGCCAAGGGGATGGACAGTCCCGTCGTAATCATCCTAGGGGCAGAGACATTCGTGGAACGCGACGAATTGAACGAGTTGAAGTTAATGTACGTCGCCATGACCAGAGCACGAGAGTTTCTGGTGATTTTATACACTGGGGACAGCGGACTGGTACCTCAGTTGCGCCGCTGCAAGGAGGAATATTTGAAATATCGTCCCAGCATCATCGGCCTGGAAGATGGGGAGTGACGCACTACCCACAACCGGTTTCAGGACACCCCCTGCACCATATCGCCATCGCCGTTGCGGTGGTGGCCCGCTCCTCGTATCACTCTAGCTCCACCTGCGCCAACGTCTGCCGGACGCACCGGTGGATCCCCTCTCCCAAAAGTCCACATCGTCACAGGCCGGCTGTTTAGGTTGCCATAGCGTGCCGGTTGGGTATAATTAGGTCGTCGGGAAAACCGGCTTATCCTACATCAGAAAGGAGTGACTGCCATGAAGATTGACCCGGAAGCACGGTATCTGAAGTCACACGAATGGGCCCGCTGGGACGGCGAGGAGATCGTCTGTGGTATCTCCGACCACGCGCAGGAGTCCCTCTCCGATATAGTCTACGTCGAGTTGCCGGAGGAGGGGGATGTGTTCGACGCCGGCGAGGCCTTTGGGGTCGTCGAGTCGGTGAAGGCGGCCTCCGACGTGTATATGCCGATGGGCGGCGAGATCACCGCCGTCAACGAGGAGTTGGAGGATACCCCGGAACTCGTCAACCAGGACCCCTACGGCGCGGGCTGGCTGATCCGTTTCGCTCCCTCCGACCCGTCCGAGTTCGATCAGTTGCTGGACGCCGCCGCTTACGAGGCGTTCGTCGCCGAAGAGGAAGGGTAAGCGAGGTGGCCGATGCCCTACATTCCACATTCTCCTGAAGACCGCGCCGCGATGCTCTCCGCCATCGGCGTGCAGTCCATTGACGACCTGTTCGCCGTCGTGCCGGAGGGTATTCGCTACCCGGAGTTGCACCTGCCCCGGCCTTTCGCGGAGATGGAGGTGCGCGAGGAGTTGGAAACTCTGGCCGGGGCGAATTACACCACTGGCGACGGCCCCTGTTTCCTCGGAGCAGGGGCTTATCATCACTACGTCCCGGCCGTGGTGAACGCCGTCATCAGCCGCGGCGAGTTCTACACCGCCTACACCCCTTACCAGCCGGAGATCAGCCAGGGGACGTTGCAGGCCATCTTCGAGTACCAGACGATGATCTGCGACCTCACCGGCATGGAAGTCTCCAACGCCTCCCATTACGACGGGGCGACTGCCACCGCCGAGGCGGTCATCTCCGCCATCAACATCCACCGGATGAAGCGGCGCAAGGTGGTCATCTCGCCCTGGGTACACCCGGAGTACCGGGCCGTGGTGCGCACCTACACCCAGGGGATGGGACTGACCATCGTCGGGGACGAGGAGTACGACGAGGGGAAACTGGTGGACATGGTGGACCGGGAGACCGCCTGCCTCATCGTCCAGTACCCCGACTTCCTGGGGCGCATCGCCGACTTGAGCGCACTGGCCGAGGCCGCCCACGCCGTCAAGGCCCTGTTCGTCGTCGTCGCCGACCCCATCGCCCTGGGATTGCTGAAACCGCCCGGTGAGTTCGGCGCGGACATCGTCGTCGGCGAGGGGCAGGGACTGGGGGCCGGGCTCAACTTCGGCGGCCCGTACCTGGGCTTCTACGCCACCCGCAAGAAGTACGTCCGCAAGATGGCCGGGCGGCTGGTGGGGCAGACGGTGGACGCTGACGGCGAGCGGGGGTTCGTCCTCACCCTCTCCACCCGCGAGCAGCACATCCGCCGCGAGAAGGCCACCTCCAACATTTGCAGCAATCAGGGACTGGTGGCTCTGGCGGCGGCGGTCTACATGGCCGCGCTGGGGAAACACGGCATGCGGCAGGTGGCCGAGTTGTGCTACCACAAGGCCCACTACGCCCAGCAGCGCATCGCGGAGTTGGAGGGTTTCGCGCCCCTGGACGACCGTCCGTTTTTCAAGGAGTTCGTCGTCCGCTGCCCGCGCCCGGTCGCCGAGATCAACCACTATCTCCTGGACGCCTGGGGAATCATCGGCGGGTACGACCTGGGCCGCGTCTATCCGCACCTGGAAAATCACATGCTCCTCTGCGTCACGGAGATGAATCCGAAGGGGGAGATTGACGCCCTGGTGGAGGCTCTGGGCGAGATGTGGACGTAACGGGGGTGCGTCATCGGCAAGGCAGACGTGGGCAGCAAATACGTCCTGGCCGGAGACCCGACGGAGTGGGTACGCTGGATATTGCAGGACGATTCCGTTGAAGTCGAGGAGGTTCTCTCCGGCGAGTTCCGCTTTCTCCTGAGACACAGCGATACCGTGTTGCGGGTGCGCGGGCGTCAGGGGCCGTTCGTGCTGGTGGTGGAGGTGCAACTGCGGCTCGACAAACGCATGCCGCGGCGCATGCGGGCCTATGCCGCCCTGGCCGAGGAGCGTTACGACCTGCCGGTCTACCCTGCGGTGCTGTACCTGCTCCCGCCGCCCAAGCCGGTCGAGTTGCCGACGCACTATCACAGCGAGTTTATGGGCCTGGTCGCCCACCAGGACTTCCGGGCGATTGCCGTCTGGGAGGTCGAGGCCCGGCGGGTGCTCGAAGAGGGCATCGTGGCCCTGGTGCCATTCGTCCCGCTGATGAAGGGGGCGGATGAGGAAAGCATCCGGGCCGGAGTGCGTCTTCTGCGGGAGTGGGACGTCGGCGAGGAGACCGAGGTCGCCCTGGCTCTGTTCGCCAGTTTGGTGATGGATGTGGAGCAAATCCGGCGGATTGTGAGGTGGGATATGATCGCGTTACGTGAATCTCCGTGGTTCAAACAGATCATCGAGGAGGGCCGCCAGATAGGGCTCAAAGAGGGGCTCAAAATGGGGTTCTCGCAGGGTGTTGATGAGGGGTTCTCGCGGGGCATCAACCAGGGGCAGGTTCGGGGGATAGTCGCGGCCCGCCGAAGCGACATCATCCACTTGCTGCGATTGCGCTTCGACCCCATCGGCCCGCGCTTGTTGGCGATTGCCGACAGCCTGGAGAGCATCGAGGACGCCGACGCCCTGCGTGAACTGCTGACCCAGGCCGCCCTGTCCGAAAGCCTGGACGATTTCCAGGAATACCTGAATCAGTATCTTGAAGAAGGAACATACGATTACTCGCCTGTTGATTTCTGAACCCTCCCGTCGTATGATTGAGTTACGCGAGTCTCCGTGGTTCAAACAGATCATCGAGGAGGGCCGCCAGATAGGGCTCAAGCAGGGCATCAGCCAGGGGCAGATTCGGGGGATAGTCGCGGCCCGCCGAAGTGACATCATCCACTTGTTGCGATTGCGCTTCGACCCCATCGTCCCGCGCTTGCTGGCGATTACCGACATCTTGAAGCGCATCGAGGACGCCGACGCCCTGCGCGACCTGCTGACTCAGGCCGTCCTGTCCGAAAGCCTGGATGATTTCCAGGAACACTTGAATCGGTATCTCAAAGAAGGAGCACACCATGACTCGACCGTTGATTTTTGAAATCTCCCGCCCCGGTCGGTGCGCCGTCGCGCTGCCCGACCTGGACGTGCCCCGCAGCGAGTTGCCGGAGGGCCTGGTGCGGGACGACCTCCCCCTGCCGGAGGTCAGCGAGGCGGACCTAATCCGGCACTATACCCGCCTTTCCCAACTCAACTACGGGGTGGACATCGGCTTCTACCCGCTGGGCTCATGCACGATGAAGTACAACCCCAAGATCAACGAGGAGATGGCACGCCTGCCGGGCTTTGTCAACCTCCACCCCTACCAGGACGAGGAGACGACCCAAGGCGCCCTGTTCCTGCTCTACCACATGCAGGAGTTCCTCAAGGAGATCGGCGGCTTCGCCGGAGTGAGCCTCCAGCCGGCCGCCGGGGCGCACGGGGAACTGACCGGCGTCCTGATGATGCGGGCCTATCATCTCGACCAGGGGGACACCCAGCGGGACGTGATCCTCGTGCCCGATTCGGCGCACGGCACCAACCCCGCCAGCACCTCGATGAGCGGCATGCGCGTCGTCGAGATCCCCTCCGACGACCGGGGGAACGTGGATCTGGAACTGCTCCGGGCCGCCTGTGAGGAGCACAGCGACCACCTGGTGGGCATGATGCTGACCAACCCCAACACGCTGGGACTGTTCGACGAGCATATCGAGGAAATCATCGCCCTCGTCCACCAACACGGCGGGCTGATGTACGGCGACGGAGCGAACATGAACGCCCTCCTGGGCATCGCCCGCCCCGGCGAGATGGGCTTCGACGTGCTGCACTACAACCTCCACAAGACCTTCAGCACCCCGCACGGCGGCGGCGGGCCTGGCGCCGGGCCGGTGGGAGCCTCCGAACGTTTGGTGGACTTCCTCCCCTCACCCATCGTCGTCGCCGAGGAGGACGAGAACGGCGACGAGTTCTACTACCTGTACGAGCCGCCCAAGAGCATCGGACGGGTCAAGTCCTTCTACGGACACTTCGGCGTCATCGTGCGGGCCTACACCTACATCCGCATGCTGGGGGCGAAGGGACTGCGCCGAGTCGCCGAGCACGCCGTCCTCAACGCCAACTATCTGATGAGCAAGATCAAGGACACCTACAAAGTCCCCTACGACCGGGTCTGCATGCACGAGTTCGTCTGCGAGGGCCGCTTCCACGACGCGCCCGGCGTCCGCGCCCTGGACATCGCCAAACGGCTCATTGACTACGGTTTCCATCCGCCGACCAACTACTTCCCCCTCATCGTCCACGAGGCGTTGATGATCGAGCCGACGGAGACCGAGAGCAAGGAGACGCTGGATCGGTTTGCCGAGGCGTTGCTCGCCATCGCCGAGGAGGCCCGCACCAACCCCGACCTGCTCCACGAGGCCCCGCACACCGCCCCCGTGCGGCGACTGGACGAGGTACGGGCGGCCAAGCAACTGATACTGCGCTGGGAGAGGGAATGAGCCGATGACCGAGTTCTCGCTCGACGGGAAGGTGGCCCTCGTGACCGGCGCCTCGCGGGGGATTGGGCGGGCCATCGCCCTGCGGTTCGCCCAGGCCGGAGCGCGGGTCGTGGTCAGCAGCCGCCGCCTGGAGAACGTCCAGGTGGTGGCCGAGGAGATCAGCACCGCCGGCGGGGACGCCCTGGCGGTTCAGGCGCACGTCGGGCACGACGACGAGGTGAAGTCGCTGGTGCAACGGACGCTGGACGCCTTCGGGCGAGTGGACATAGCGGTCAACAACGCTGCTACCAACCCGTACTTCGGCCCGCTGCTCGACGCCGACGAGGGCCGCTGGGACAAAGTGATGGACACCAATGTCAAGGGGGTGCTCCGCGTCTGCCGGGCCGTCGTTCCGGCGATGAGGGCGCAGGGCGGCGGCAAGATCATCAACCTGGCCTCGGTCGCCGGAATGCGCCCGATGCCCGGCCTGAGCGTCTACGGCATATCGAAGGCGGCGGTGATTATGCTCACCAAGACCCTGGCGATGGAACTGGGCCCGGACAACATCCAGGTCAACGGGATCGCCCCCGGCGTCGTCAAGACCCGCTTCAGCCAACTGCTGTGGGAGACCCCGGCCATCGCCGAGCCGCTCTTGAGGAGCACTCCCCTGGGCCGCTTCGGGGAGGTGGAGGATGTCGCCTCCCTGGCCCTCTACCTGGCCTCCCCCGCCTCCGACTACGTCACCGGTGCGCTCTTCGTGGTGGACGGCGGCATGAGCGTCGCGCCGGTCGTCCCGTGACCGCGCCGCGACCGAGTCGGTTGCGACCAGGCTCCAGTAGTCGAGGAGGCACGAATGAACAAGCGGACACTTCTCAGTTTCGCAGCAGTGCTGGCGACGATCTTGCTGATTTCGCTCACTTCGGCGTCGTGTGGAGGTGGGCAACAGGAAGCGGTCACCCCCACTGCGGGACAGGCGGCCGCCACCCCTACCGTGGGACAGGAAGCCGCCACCCCGCCGACGCTTGACGGCCAGGCCCTGGTGCAAGAGCGATGCACCCAATGTCACGGCCTGGGACGAATCACGCGGGCCGAGAAAACGGAGGAGGAATGGCAGGCGACGGTCGAGCGCATGGTGGGCAAGGGGGCCGCGCTCGACGCGGCGGAGCAGGAAGCGGTCATCCGCTACCTGGCGGAGACGTACTCCAAGTGAACCGCCCTGCGGCGGAGACGAGGGTTTTAACGCGATGAGTGAGGCGACATACTCCCTCCCGACGACGGCGGCGGTGGAAAGACTCATCCGGTCGCCGCTGCTGCCGCGGCACGTGCAGACCCTCCACTCGTTGCTCCAGGAAGAGCAGGCCCGACGAGAGCGGTTCTACGAGGAGATGGTCGAGGGGCAGAAAGTGGAGTTCATCAACGGGGAGGTGGTCGTGCAGTCACCGGCCAAATGGCGCCACACCCAGGTGGTGCGGAACCTGCTCGTCCTGCTCACAGCCTACGCGACCCAGCACGGCCTGGGGCACGTCGGGCAGGAAAAGGTGCTCATCACCCTGACGCGCAACGATTACGAGCCGGACATCGTGTACTTCGGGCCGGAGAAGGCCCGCGCCCTGACGCCGGAACAGGTGAAGTTCCCCGCCCCCGACCTGATCGTCGAGGTGCTCTCACCGGCGACGGAGGCGACCGACCGGGGCATCAAGTTCCTGGACTACGCCCTGCACGGCGTCGAGGAGTACTGGCTGGTGGACCCGGAGGCCGGGCAAATCGAGCAGTACGTGTTGGACGGCGACGTGTACCGCTTGCGGGTCAAGAGCGATAGCGGACTCATCCGCAGCGTCGTCGTGGAGGGGTGCGCCATACCCGTCCGCGCGGCCTTCGACGAGGCGGAGATGTTGGCCGCCCTGCGGACGATCGTATCCGCCAGGAGGTAACGGAATGCAAACCTATCGTGTCCCCTACGGACGCACCGAAATCGAGTTCACCCTGCCGCCGACTATGCGCGGCACCGTAGTTCACTCCAAACCGGCCCCGCCGCTCCCCGACGTCGAGGCCGCCGTCGAAGAGGCGTTGGCGCACCCCATCGGCACGCCGCCGCTGCGCGAGATGGCCCACCCCGGCGACACCGTCTGCATCGTCTTCACCGACATCACCCGCGCCAGCCCCGACCACATCCTGGTGCCGGCCATCCTGCGGGAGTTGGAGGCCGCCGGAGTACGGGACGCGGACGTTACCCTGCTGTGCGGCATCGGCATGCACCGCCCCTCCACGCCGGAGGAGAAAGTCGTCAAACTGGGCCGGGCGGTGGTCGAGCGGTACCGGGTCATTGACAACGAACCGCAGAACCCCGACGCACTGGTTGACCTGGGCGTCACCCCCGGCGGCGTGCCCGTCCTGGTTCACAAAGCGGCGGTGGAAGCCGACCTCCTCATCGCCACCGGCCTGGTCGAGCCCCACCAGTACGCCGGCTACTCCGGGGGACGGAAGACCGTCGCCGTCGGGGCCGCCGGCGAGCCTCTCATCGCCCACACTCACGGCCCGGCCTTCGTTGACCATCCCGGCACCCGCTTGGGCCGCATCGAGGGCAACCCGTTCCACGAGGCGGTCACCGAGGCGGCACGACGGGCCGGGCTGCGGTTCATCCTCAACGTGGTGCTGGACGACGAAAAGCGGGTCGTCAGCGTCGCCGCCGGCGAACCGGTGGCGACCCACGCCCACCTGGTCGCCTTCGCCCGCTCCATCTACGAGGTGCCCATCCCCCACCAGTACGATGTCGCCATCGGCGGGGTCGGCTTCCCCAAAGACGCCAACCTCTACCAGGCCAGCCGGGCGGCCTCGTACCTCTTCTTCGCCCCGACGCCGGTCGTCAAGCCGGGCGGCTTTCTCATCATCCCGGCCCGTCGTGCCGCCTCGGTGACC
>JALWUZ010000806.1 GCA_027079895.1 Anaerolineae bacterium | reverse complement strand
GGGTTGGAGTGGGCGTATCCGTCGGCGTGGGGGTGTTGGTGGGAGTGTTGGTGACGGTCGGAGTGGCGGTCGTGGTCGGCGTGGAAGTGGCGGTGGCGATGGCGTGGGCCATCTGCGGGGCGACGGCGACTACCCAGCGGCTGAAAATGATCGTCAGCACCAGCGCGACGACCAGGGCCAGTGCTTCCAGCAGACTGTTCAGGGAACGATTGGTGTTCGTCTTACCTCGGCCTCCTGCGTGATGGGGGGGATTATACCACATCCCTGGGCAAGGGGGTAGGATAGGATGGCGAGCGTCACGCCTTCGGCGTCCGGCGGTCGCCGTAGCCATGCGGGTGAGTGCGATGCCACTCCCAGGCGTGTTCGACGATGGTACGCAGATCGGGGTAACGCGGTCGCCAGCCCAGTTCCCGCCGGATCTTCTCGCTGCCGGCGATGAGCACCGCCGGGTCGCCGGGCCGTCGGGGGCCGACCTCCGCCGGGATGGGATGGCCGGTCACGGCGCGGCAGGTCTCGATGACCTCCCGGACGGTGAAACCCTGTCCGTTCCCCAGGTTGTAGGTGCGGCTGCCCGCGTCGAGGGCGCGGAGGGCCAGGATGTGGGCCTGGGCCAGGTCGCTCACGTGGATGTAGTCCCGCACGCAGGTACCATCGCGGGTGGGATAATCGTCGCCGAAGATGGTGATCTTATCCCGCTGGCCGAGGGCGACCTGGAGGACGAGGGGGATGAGGTGGGTCTCCGGGTTGTGGTCCTCCCCGCGCTCGCCGGTGGGGGATGCTCCGGCGGCGTTGAAGTAACGCAGCGCGGCGTAGCGGAAGTCGTAAATGCGGTCGAGCCAGTGGAGGATACGCTCCAAAATGTACTTCGATTCTCCGTAGGGGCTGCCGGGGACGATGCGCTCCTTCTCGCCGATGGGAATACGCTCCGGGGTGCCGAACAGGTTGGCGGTGGACGAGAGGATGAAGCGACGCACGCCGTGCGCCACCGCCTCCCGCAAGAGGTTCAGGCCGTTGGTGACGTTGTCACCGAGGTACCTGAACGGGTGGGCCATTGACTCGCCCACCAGGGTGTAAGAGGCGAAATGCATCACCGCCTCGATGGGGTAAGAATCGAAAACCGCCCTGACAGCAGCGCGGTCGGACAGGTCTCCTTCGACGAAAGCCGCCTGGGGCGGGACAGCGGCCCGGTGTCCGTAACAGAGGTTGTCGAAGACAACTACCTCCTCCCCCTGGGCCAGCAGTTCCTCGACGACGATGCTCCCGATGTAGCCGGCCCCGCCGGTGACGAGGATGTTCATCAACGCCTCCTTTCGCTGATTGGTGGGGGAGAGTTTACCACACTTTCGAGGAGGAGGCCAGTTCCTCGAACGCGCCGTCGGTTGACAAATCCATTTTCCAAAGGTACAATTCCTCCCCATGTCGGGTAAAGTCAGGCCCCTGAACAGAGACCGGTTGAGCGTGCTCATCGCCATGCTGCTGTTGGGCAACGTGCTCTTCCGGTTCATCGAACTGCCCGAACACGTTTGGGAGTTGCGTCCCCTGGGCTCGCCGCTGGACATCCGCGTCACCGGGGAGTGGCTGCTGATCGCCGTCATGGTCGGGCTCGTCTGCACCGGCACCAACCTCGTGATGCACGATTACCCCCTTTTCGAGAGCGCGGGGGGCCGCCCAATCTACATCGCCTGGATTCTGCCCGGCCTGCTGACGGGGATCATCGCCTACCTCCTGGCCCGCCCGACCTCCTGGCCGCTGTGGATTGCCGGCCTGCTGTTCTCCGGCGTCGCCATCAGCCACGTCGTCGCCGCCGAATACGCCGCCTTCTCCCCGCGCAACCCCGGCTATCCCAAAGCCCGCCTCGCGCTCAACGTGCTGGCCTACCTGCTGGGATTCGCCCTCTTCGCCGTGATCTACCACTCCCGCATGCGCAGCCTGGTGACGGCGACGCTCTCCCTCCTGACCGCCTTCCTGCTGGCGTTGGACCTGCTGAGCGTGGCCGACGTCCCCTTCCGCCGCGTGCTCCTCTTCGCCGCCGTCGTCGCCCTCCTCGTCGGCGAAAGCACCTGGGCCATCAACTACTGGCAGGTCAGCGCGTGGGTGGGTGGTCTGGTGTTGCTGCTCATCTTCTACTCCGTCGTCAACGTCGCCCACCAGTACCTGCTGGAACGGCTGAACTTGGAGGTGGTGGCGGAGATTCTCATCGTCGCCGCCATCGTGTTGGTCATCACTTTCATCAAGGGACGCTGAACTATGGACAACTCATCGCTGACCGAGAAAATCCCCCCGCGCATCGCGCGGCTGCGCGACCTGGCCTACAACTTCTGGTGGAGTTGGCACCGTCAATCGCGCGACCTGTTCAAGATGGTGGACTACTCCCTCTGGCGCAGCACCGGTCACAATCCGGTGAAGATGTTGCTCGAAGTCACGCTGGAGCGGCTGGCGGAACTGGCCGCCGACCCCCTCTTCCTCCGCCAGTACGACGCCGTGCTGATGGCCTTCGAGCACGATATGGAGAACGGCCACCTGTGGTTCCCCAAACACTACCCCGACCTGGCCTCCCGCCCCGTCGCCTACTTTTCGGCGGAGTTCGGGCTGCACCAATCGCTGCCCATCTACTCCGGCGGACTGGGAGTCCTGGCCGGCGACCACTGCAAAGAGGCCAGCGACATCGGCCTGCCGCTCGTCGCCGTCGGCTTCCTCTACGAGATGGGCTACTTCCGCCAGCGCATCACCCCCGACGGCTGGCAGGAGGCGATCTACCCCCGCTTCGAGCCGGATGAGGTGGCCGTCGGGATGTGCTGCACGGACGGCGACCAACTCTTCGTCCCCGTCGAGGTGGGCGACCGGACGGTTCACCTGCAAGTCTGGCACGTGGAAGTCGGGCGCACGCACTTGTACCTGATGGACGCCGACAACGACCGAAACGCCCCCTGGGACCGGGAGTTGACCGCCCGGCTGTACGGCGGCGACCAGGAAATGCGCATCCAGCAGGAAATCGTGCTGGGCATCGGCGGCCTGCGGGCGTTGCGGGCGATGAACATCGAGCCGGTGGTCTTTCATCTCAACGAGGGACACTCCGCCTTCCTCGTCCTGGAACGCATCCGGGAGTTGGTGGAGGCCGGGATGTCCTTCGACGAGGCGCAGGAGAAGGTGCGGGCGACGACGGTTTTCACCACCCATACCCCGGTGCCCGCCGGTCACGATGTCTTCCCGTTCCACATGATGGAGCGTTACTTCCACGCCTACTGGCCGCGCCTGGGACTGGATCGAGAGCGGTTTATGGCCCTGGGCAGTCACAACGGCGGGTTCAACATGACCGTCCTCGCGCTGGGGATGGCGCGGTACCGCAATGGCGTCAGTCGGCTGCACGGAGAGGTCTCCCGCCGCATGTTCCACTCCCTCTGGCCCGACCGGTCGGAGGAAGAGGTACCCATCACGCACATCACCAACGGCGTCCACGTCCCCTCCTGGATCGGCGGGGCGGTGAACCGGATTTACCGCAAGTACCTGACCCCGGACTGGGTAGACCGTCACGACGACCACGCGCTCTGGGAGCGCATCCTCGACGTGCCCGACGCCGAACTGTGGGCGGCACACTTGCACCTGAAGCGCAAGATGATGAGCCTGATTCGGGAGCGGGCCCGCCGTCAGCGCATCGAGGGCAACCTGAGCGCGGAACAGGTGCTGTGCGCCGGCACCTTCCTCGACCCCGACGCGCTCATCATCGGGTTCGCCCGCCGATTCGCCACCTACAAGCGGGCGACGCTGATTTTCCACGACCTGGAGCGGCTCAAGCGGCTGCTGCACGACCGGTATCGTCCGGTGCAGTTCATCTTCGCCGGCAAGGCCCATCCTGCCGACGACGACGGCAAACGGCTCATCCAGCAGGTCTACAACCTCGCCAGGGACCCGGCGATGGGCGGGCGTATCGCCTTCATCGAGGACTACGACCTCCAGGTAGCCCGCTACCTGGTGCAGGGGGTGGACGTGTGGCTGAACACTCCCCGCCGTCCCTACGAGGCGAGCGGCACCAGCGGCCAGAAGGCCGCCGCCAACGGCGTCCCCAACCTGAGCGTGCTCGATGGCTGGTGGGCGGAGGGGTACAACGGGACCAACGGCTGGGCCATCGGCGACGACCGGCGGTACGACGACCCCGCCGCTCAAGACGCCGCCGACGCCGACTCGCTGTACCGTCTGCTGGAGGAGGAGGTCGTGCCCCTGTTCTACAAGCGGGACACCGACGACATACCTCGCGGCTGGGTGCGGGTGATGAAAGAGGCGATGCGCACGGCGGTACCGGTGTTCTGCACGCGGCGGATGGTGAAGGAGTACACCGAACGGTTCTACGTCCCCGCAGCGCGGGAGGCGGAATAGCGCGGGGCCGGCCGTGAGGTTCTCCCGCGCCCCAAGCGCCCGTTTTCGAGAGGCCATCCGATGAGTGAACCCCTCTACTGCGTCAATCATCCGAACGTGGAGACCTACCTCCGCTGCAACAAGTGCGGCCGGCCGATCTGCGCCAAGTGCGCCGTGCTGACCCCGGTCGGCTACCGCTGCCCGGACTGCATCCGCGCCCAGCAGAAAGTCTTCTACGCCGACTTCCGCACCACCCACTACCTCATCGCCTTCGTCGTCGCCCTGACGCTTTCCACCCTGGCCGGCAGCCTCATCCACTTCCTGGGCTGGTACGCGCTGGTGCTGGGGCCGCTCATCGGCAGCGGCATCGCCGCCGTCACCCGCTGGGCCGTCCGCTACCGCCGGGGGGAGTACCTCTGGCTCGTGGTGTGCGGCTCCATCGTCGTCGGCCTCCTGCCGGCGGCCGCGATAGACCTGGTCAAGTGGGTCACGGCGATGGCCACCTGGCACATCTCCATCAACAACGTGCTCTCCCGGCTGCTCTGGGACGCAGTCTACGCGGTGCTGGCGGTGGGCGCGGCCTACTACCGTCTGCGCCCCGGACGGCGCGTCTAGGAGGCGGTATGCTGGTCGAGTTGCACATCCGCGACTTCGCCATCATCGAGGAGTTGCACCTGACCTTCCCGCCGGGCTTTATCGTGCTCACCGGCGAGACCGGAGCCGGCAAATCCATCATCGTGGACGCACTAGAACTGGCGTTGGGAGGCCGGGCCGACGGCTCCCTCATCCGCGCCGGAGCCGACCGCGCCCTGATCGAGGCCACCTTCCGCCTGAACCCGGCGCACCGCTCGCGGCTGGCCCCCCTTCTGGAGCGGGAGGGGCTGGAGGGAGATACCCCCGACCTGCTGCTCCTGGGGCGGGAAGTGCGGGCCACCGGGCGCAGCATCCCCCGCGTCAACGGGCGGGCCGTCACCCTGGCCCTGCTGCGGGAGGTGTCCGAGTCGCTGGTGGACATTCACGGCCAGAGCGAGCACCTCTCCCTGCTGCGGGTGCGGGAGCACGTCAACCTCCTCGACCGGTACGGCGGATTGGGCGAGCAGCAGGCGCGGGTGGCCGCTCTCGTGCGGCGGATACGGGCCGTGCGGCGCGAGTTGGCCCACTTAATCCAAGACGAGCAGGAACTGGCCCACCGCGCCGACCTGCTCCGCTTTCAGATTGACGAAATCCGAGCCGCCGGTCTGCGCCCCGGTGAGGAAGAGGAGTTGCAGGAAGAGCGGCTCCGGCTGGCGAACGCCGAGCAGTTGACCGCCCTGGTCGCCGAGTCGCTGCGCATCCTCGATGAGGGTGAGGACGGCCTCCCCTCCCTCGCCGAACTGCTGGGGAACGCGCTCCGCGCCCTGGAAGGTCTGGCCCGCGTGGACTCCTCTCAGGCCCCCCTCGTCCAGACCGCCGAGGCCATCGGCTACCGGGTCGAGGAACTGGTGGACGGCCTGCGGGAGTACCGGGAGCGCATCGAGTACAACCCGGCCCGGCTTCAGGAGGTCGAGGAGCGGCTGGCCCTGATTCGCCGCCTGGAGCGCAAGTACGGCCCCACCATCGCCGAGGTGCTGGCCTACGGCGAGCGTGCCGCCCAGGAGTTGGATTCCATCGTCCACAGCGGGGAGCGGGTGGCCGAATTGCAGGCGGAGGAGGAGCGTCTGCTGGGGGATTTGGGCGCGGCGGCGTTGGAACTTTCCCGTCGGCGGCAGGAGGCGGCCCGGCAGATGGCGGCGGGCATCGAGCGGGAACTGGACGACCTGCGGATGGCCGGGGCGCGGTTCGAGGTCGCCTTCGGCCACAAGGAGGCGGCGGACGGCGTGCCGGTGGCCGGGAAGGGGCGCCTCGCCTTCGACGGCACCGGGATTGACCGGGTGGAATTCCTCATCTCCCCCAACCCCGGCGAACCGCCCAAGCCGCTGGTCAAGATCGCCTCCGGCGGCGAGACCGCGCGGCTCATGCTCGCCCTCAAGACGGTGCTCTCCCGCGCCGACGAGACGGAGACGCTGGTCTTCGATGAGATTGACCAGGGCATCGGCGGGCGCATCGGGGCGACGGTGGGGCGGAAACTGTGGGAGTTGACGGACGCTTCCCAAGACGGGGTGCGCCATCAAGTGCTCTGCGTGACCCACCTGCCCCAACTGGCCGCCTTCGGCGACGCCCACTTCCGCGTCGAAAAACGGGTCCAGGGCGGGCGGACGACGACCCATGTCCACCGTCTGACCGGCGACGCGCGGGTCGAGGAACTGGCCCAAATGCTCGGCGGCAGCGGCGCGGCGGTCCGGCGCAGTGCGGCGGAGATTCTGTCCCAGGCCCAGGAGACAAAGGCGGCCCGGCGGCCATCGAACGCTTCTTGACACCATCCGGCTTTCACTTATACTTCCCCCCTGTCGAGGCCGCCGTCGGCGGCCCGATAAACTACGAGCGGAGGAACAACAGGATGAGATACCCCATTGGTGCATTGCTGCTGGTGCTGATTCTGGCGCTTGGCGTCTCGGCCATCGCCTACGCGGAGCAGGGCGGCGGATGGACGCCCGCCACCCCGGACGCCGTCGCCGACAGCACCGCCTCGCTGCACAACCCCGGGTTCGACAATCACGATTGGTACGAGTTCAACGAGCGGTACGGCAACTATGTGGTCGGCTCCTGGCTGCCGGATGACGACAACAACATCGGCAACACCATCCCCGAAAGCATCCGGCAGGACTGGCGGCTCTGGTTCATGAACGGCTACTCCCTGATCGAGATTGACCCGGAACAGGTTTACCAGCAGAACGACGACGCGGGGGTGCAGGTGCGCACCTACGATTGGAGCGAGTCCGCCCACCAGATCGGGGGAGTCTACCAGATCGTCCACAACACCATCCCCTGCCTGACGTACCGTTTCCAGATGTACGCCGAGTCCTACCCGGAACAGAAGTACTGGGACGCGGTGCTGAAGGTGGGCATTGACCAGGTGGGCTGGGACCTGGTGCCGGAACACCGCCCCGCCGTCCACGAATTCCCCTCTACGATGGTCTGGGGAGCGGCTCACGATTACAAGTTCCCCAACTACGGCCTGCTGACGGTGGAGGCAGAAGCGTTGAACGACAAAATCACCGTCTTCACCTACGCCGACGCCCCCGGCGGGCGATACCACCGCGTCCTGTGGGACACCGGTTCCCTGGCGGAGATCACCTCCGACCAGTTGCAGTTGGTGGACGACCCCGATAACCCACCGACGGCGACGCTTTCCGCCGGCGTGACCGCCGGCAGCACCTCCGCTGTGTTCACCTGGAATACCACGACCGGCGCGTTAGGACAGGTTTACTACCGGCTGGTGCGGAGCAACGCCGAGGTGACGCCGCCGAGCGGCACTTTCACGCACACCGCCTACCTCCCCTACATCGCCAGCAGCCCCAATCCCTGGCAGGTGACGAGCCTCGCCAAGACCACCGCGCACTCCGTCAGCGTCACCGGTTTGAGCCCCAACAGCGTCTATGAGTACTTCGTCGCCTCGCGGGGCGTCTCCAACGGCGTGTGCGTGACCTGGGTGTCGAGCAAGGCCGAGTTCACCACGACGCAGTAGGAAGACGAGCGGCCATCACTACACGCGCCCGCGAGCGGTCGAACGCGCGGCTCGCTCATCCGTGACGGCCTCTATGCGCCACACGACGGCCATTTTGTAGTCCCGGCGTGATTGTGATATAATCTGGCCGTCTGTATCCAGGGCGGGCATGGAGCAATCACCACTCGGCGGAGGAGCAGATGACCGCGATCAAGGAGAAACTGGCCCTCAAGAACCGCATCACCGGCATCCTGCTGCGCGACGCCCGCGAGCGGGCCGGAAGAACGAAACGGGAGTGTGCCGCCGTCCTGGGCGTGCCGACCAGCACCATCACCGCCTACGAAGAGGGCCGCAAGCCGATCTCCCTGCCGGAGTTGGAGGTGCTGGCTTATTACCTGAAGGTGCCCGTCAGCCGCTTCTGGGAGCCCGCCCCCGACTTGGGAGAAGAGGAGCAGGAGGAGCCGCTTCCGGTTCAGGATGTGCTCTCCCTGCGCCACCGCATCGTGGGGGCATTGCTCCGTCAGGCCCGCTTGGAGGCCGGGCTCTCTCAAAAGGAATTGGCCGCTGAAGTCGGCTGCTCCTCTAGACGCTTATCCGATTACGAGTACGGCGAGCGTCCTATCCCCCTCGCAGAGTTAGAAATTATGGCCCGTCGGCTAGGCCTTCCCCTGGAGCATTTTCTCGACGAGGAGGGCCCGATCGGGGAGTGGCACCGTCAGCAGCGCATCTGGCAGCGGTTCCTGAAACTTCCGCCGGAGATTCAGGAATTCGTCGTTCGACCGGCCAACATCAAGTATCTGGAGATCGCCGCCGAGTTGGAGCGGATGTCGGTGGACCGGCTGAGGGCTATCGCCGAGGGACTGCTGGACATCACTTACTGAGATACTGGAGGTACTATGACAGATTCAACCCAATCCGCTAAAGAGGCCAAAGAGGAAGGCATCCGGCTGTTCAACGAGGGACTGTACGACGAGGCCCGCGCGAAGTTCGAGCAGGCCAGGGAGATGTTCCTCGCCGAAGGGGACGAAGTAGAGGCCGCCGAGACGCTGAACAACCTGGGGGTGGTCTATCGCATGCAGGGGCAGTGGGAGAAGGCAGTGGAGATGCTAGAGGAGGCCCGCGCGGCCTTCGTGCGCCTGGGCGACCGCGCCCGTGAGGCCCAGACGCTGGGCAATCTGGGCGGGCTGTACGCCGGCCTGGGGGAGCGGGAGAAAGCCAAAGAGCAGTTGCAACGGGCCGCCGATATTTTCGCCGAAATCGGCGACGCGCAGAAGCAAGGGGAGACGCTGTTGGCCCTGGGCGTCCAGTTGTGGAAGACCGGCGACCGCAGCGACGGGTTGGCCATCTATGAGGCCGGGCTCCACGCGCTGGAAAAGCCGACTATCAGCCAGAAGACTCTACGGGCCCTGCTGAGCCTGCGTGCCCGTCTCTTGGGTGGTGGTAAGCGATGAGACGTTTCTGGCGCGAAAACTGGCTGGTCATCCTGATGGTGGCCGGGATGATCGGGATGTATGTCTTCCTGCGCACGCCGGGGGACGAGTTGGCCTCGACGGCGGAGTTCGAGGCCCAGGTCAGCAGCGGCCGGCCGACTTTGGTGGAGTTCTATTCCAACACCTGAAGCGTTTGTCTAATGTCGAAACCTGTCGTGGACAGGTTGGAGCGCGAGTTGGAGGGGCAGGCCCAGGTGCTCCGGCTGAACGTGATGGACAAGGTCAACGGGCAGTTGGCGATGCGGTACGGGGTGCGGGGGATACCGGCCTTTATTT
>JALWUZ010000805.1 GCA_027079895.1 Anaerolineae bacterium | reverse complement strand
GGCATGATACCAGGGGCAGACCCGCGTGTCTGCCCCCCGTGTGTCGCCCCCCCCTGCCGTTCCCACGCCAGGGCGCGGGAATGAGCCTGTTCACCGGCGACGGATAAATCCGCCGCCTGGGTTTGGGCCTCATACCCAGGCAGCGGGTTCACCCGCTGCCCCCAGATTGACGCCGGAGCGTGGGAACGAGCCGACCGGACGGCAACGGGCGCGGCGGTCGGGTGTTATAGCACGTGAAAATCTCACCTGGGAGGGAGCAAGATGTTCGCATTGTGGATTGGAGTACTCGTCGCCGGATACCTGCTGGGCTCGATTCCCGGCGGGTTCCTCATCGTGCGCTGGCTGCGCGGGATTGATGTGCGTCAGGTCGGCAGCGGGCGCATCGGGGGCACGAACGTGCTGCGGGCCGCCGGTTGGAAGGTCGCGCTGGTGGTGATGGCGCTGGACGCCGCGAAAGGGGCGTTGGCGGTGCTCCTGGCGCGGTGGGTCGGCGCACCGCCGCTCGTCGAGGCGTTGGCCGGAGCGTTGGCGATCACCGGGCACAACTACTCCGTCTTCCTGGGGTTCCGGGGCGGAGCCGGCGCGATGACCGCTATCGGCGCGGCGTTGGCCCTCTGGCCGTGGAGCGCACTCATTATGGCCGCCGTCGGCCTGACGGTCGCGCTGACCACCAAGTACTCCTCGCTCGGCTCGACTTTCGTCGGGCTGCTGGCGCTCATCATTTTCGTCGTCCGGGGGGCGTTGGGGCTCTCCCCCTGGGCCTACGCGGTGTACGGGCTGCTCGCGCTGGCGTTGATCGCCTGGGCCCTGCGGCCCAATTACCGGCGACTGGCGCGGGGCGAGGAGCGGCGCGTCAATCTGAAGGCCGGTCAAAAACAGTAAGGAGTGGAGTTATGAGCGGAAGGTATGTCGCGGCAGTGGATCAGGGCACGACCAGCACCCGCTGTATGATTTTCGACCACGCGGGGCAGGTGGTGGGCTTCCATCAACGGGAGCACAGGCAGATCTATCCGCAGGCCGGATGGGTCGAGCACGACCCGCTGGAGATCTGGGAGCGCACTCAAGAGGTCATCCGGGGGGCGTTGGAGAAGACCGGCGTCGCCGCGGAGGAGATCGTCGCCGTCGGCGTCACCAATCAGCGGGAGACGACCGTCGTCTGGGACCGGCACACCGGCCAGCCGTACTACAACGCCATCGTCTGGCAGTGTACCCGCACGAAGGAGATCTGCGACGCTCTGGCGGCGGAGGGGGGACAGGATCGTTTCCGTGAGCAGACCGGGCTCCCGCTGGCGACCTATTTCTCCGGCCCCAAGATCAAGTGGATTCTGGACAACGTGGACGGGGTGCGGGAGGCCGCCGAACGGGGAGACGCGCTGTTCGGCAATCTGGATACCTGGCTGATCTGGAATCTCACCGGCGGGCCCGACGGCGGGGCGCACGTGACCGATGTCTCCAACAGCAGCCGGACGCTGTTGATGAATCTGAAGACGCTCGATTGGGAGGCGGAGATTTTGGAGACGTTGGGGATTCCGCGCCGGATGTTGCCGGAGATTCGGCCTTCCAGCGACCCGGCTTTCTACGGCCTCACGCGGGAGGACGGCCCGCTGGGAGCGGCCATCCCCGTCTGCGGCGACCTGGGGGATCAGCAAGCCGCGCTGGTGGGGCAGACCTGTTTCGACTCCGGCGAGGCGAAGAACACTTACGGCACCGGCTGTTTTATGCTCCTCAACACCGGCACGGCTCCAGTCCCCAGCCAAAGCGGACTGTTGACTACGTTGGGGTACCGGTTCGGCGACGCGCCGCCCGTTTACTGTCTGGAAGGCTCGATCGCCATCACCGGAGCGTTGGTGCAGTGGCTGCGGGACAATCTCCGCTTCTTCGACTTCTCCAAGCATATCGAGGACTATGCCGCCCAGGTCGAGGACTCCGGCGGCGTCTACTTTGTCCCGGCTTTCTCCGGGCTCTTCGCCCCTTACTGGCGGAGCGACGCCCGTGGGGTGCTCGTCGGCCTGACCCGCTACACCAACAAGTCCCACATCTGCCGCGCCGCGCTGGAGGCGACGGCGTACCAGACCCGCGAGGTGCTGGACGCGATGAACAAGGACTCCGGGGTGCCGCTCAAGGCGTTGAAGGTGGACGGGGGGATGGTGTTCAACGAGTTGTTGATGCAGTTCCAGGCGGACATCCTGGGGGTGCCGGTGGTGCGCCCGACGGTGGCCGAGACGACGGCGTTGGGCGCGGCCTACGCCGCCGGGCTGGCCGTCGGGTTCTGGAACGGGGTGGATGAGTTGCGGGCCAACTGGGGCGTGGACCGCGTCTGGGAGCCGCAGATGGCGCCGGAACGCCGCGCGGAGTTGTATCGGGGCTGGCTGAAGGCGGTCGAGCGCACTTTCGGATGGGTGGAGTGAGATGCATACCGTAGTCTGTATCAAGCAGATCATTGACCCGGAGATTCCCCCGCACCTGTTCCGGCTGGACCCGGTCACGAAGCGGCAGGCGCGGGGGCGACAGGTGTTGCTCATCAGCGATTTCGACGCCATCGCGTTGGAGGTGGCCCTGCAACTGCGGGAGAAGGCGGGCGGGAAAGTGACCGCCATCACCATCGGGGAGATGGGAGAGCGGGAGGCCAAGGAGGCTCTCCACACCGCTTTGGCGATGGGGGCGGATGAGACGCTCTTGCTCTCCGACCCCGCTTTCGGCCGGCCGGATTCGCTGGGGAAGGCGCGGATTCTGGCCGCCGCGCTGCGCAAGATCGGCGATTTCGACCTGGTGCTCTGCGGGCGGCAGGCCGGGGATGTGGAGTTGGGGCTGGTGGGGCCGTTCCTGGCGGAGGAGATGGGGCTGCCCTGCGCCACGTTGATCGCGAACGTGGAGCCGTCCGACGACGGGGTGCGGCTGCGGCGGCCCATCGAGGGCGGGTACGAGGT
>JALWUZ010000804.1 GCA_027079895.1 Anaerolineae bacterium | reverse complement strand
CGGTCGGGGAGTGGCCTCTGATGTCACGATACGATCCCTTTCGTCAAGCGCATGAACACGTCCTCCAAATCCTCGGCCTCCTCGTGGAAATCGAGCACCGGGAAGCCCGCGCCGACCATCTCCCGCAAGAGGGCGGCCAGGGCGTCGTCGTCGCCGGAGAAGCGCACTCGCAGGTAGGGAGGGCCCTCCCCGTTCTCCTGCGCCGTCTCGACCTCCAAGACGTGCGCGTGGTCTTGCAGCCATTCCTGCGCCGCGTCGAGTTGACCGGTCAGCCTTACCGCCACCATCCGCTGGACGCGGAGCCGCTGCCGCATTTCCTCCAGCGTGCCGGAGGCGACCAGCCGCCCGGCCTCGATAATCCCGATGTGAGTGCAGATCTCCTCGATTTCGGAGAGGATGTGGGAGGAGATGAGGATGGTCTTGCCCATCGCCTGCAACTCGCGGAGCAGTTCGCGGATTTCGACCCGCGCGCGGGGGTCGAGCCCGGAGGCCGGCTCGTCCAGAATCAGCAGTTGAGGGTCGTGGGCCAGGGAGCGGGCCAGGCAGAGCCGCTGCTTCATCCCCCGCGAGAGAGAGTCCACGAAATCATCCCGCCGATGAGAGAGGTCCACCAGTTCCAGCAGGTCGTCGGTCAGGCGGCGGCGGGTGTGGGCGGGGATGCCGTAGCAGGCGGAGAAGAAGTCCAGGTACTCCCAGACTTTCATGTCGCCGTAGACGCCGAAGAAGTCCGGCATGTAGCCGATGGCGCGGCGGACATCGCGGGGATGGGTGCTCACCGGATATCCGGCGACCCAGGCCTCGCCGGCGGTCTGGCGCAGGAGCGTGGCCAGGATGCGCATAGTGGTCGTCTTCCCCGCCCCGTTGGGCCCGACGAAGCCGAACACGGCCCCCTCCTCCACCACCAGGTCGAGGGAGTCGAGGGCCAGCAGCCGCCCGTACCGTTTGGTCAGTCCGCGTGTCTCGATGATCGCCATCTCACTGCCTCCCCTCGACGGTGAACCACGGCCCTCGCATATTAGCGTACTCGTCCGCGCCGGTCTTCAGCCGGATGGTGATGTACCGCCCGTCTTCCACGTACTGCTCCGGGGAAGGGATGCGGCGTACCATCCCCCAATCGGCATGGATGTCGTCCCATTCCCCCGTCTGGGCGTTCCAGAGGTAGATGGACGCGGAGCCGTGACTGTCGCTGAGGTCCAGCGTGATGTCAGTTACCTCTCGCAGCGTCAGGTCGAAGGGAAGTTGACAGCGCAGTTGTAACTCCGACATTTCCGCCAGGCGGTAGTAAGTGACGTTTTGTGACACATCCCCGTCTCTCATAATCTCCCGACAGGTGATCGAGCCCGGCCCGATGACCAAATCCCCCGTCAGGGAGGA
This sequence comes from Anaerolineae bacterium, assembly GCA_027079895.1. GTDB lineage: Bacteria > Chloroflexota > Anaerolineae > B4-G1 > B4-G1 > JALWUZ01. The sequence continues at coordinate 8,360 of JALWUZ010000804.1, read as the reverse complement.
GGGCGCGGACGGCAGGGGCAACTCGTAAATGTACAACGTCAGTCCATACTGGATGGAGGACTTGCCGACTATCGCGACAGGCAGGAGCGGCTCTTCCGGTCTCCATCCTACCAGGTAAGCCCGGTCGGCGCGGAGGGACACCACCGGGCCGTACCAGCCGCCGGTGAAGAACAGGGCGTTCAGGAAGTTCCAGCGGCGGGATGATTCTTTGTCCTGCCAGTGGGAGCCCGGCCCCATGATGCGGTCTCCGATGCTCCGCGCCTGGGCCGCAAACGGGGTGTAGGAGACTCGGACCGCCGCCTCACCGTCGGGCTCCAGGTCGCCCAGGGCTTGGCGGGTGTCGCCGACGAGGAGCACGGCGTCCTGAAGCGGGCGTCCGCCGTTGTGGAGGATGCCGGTGAGGATCAGGGTGCCGGTCATCCCCCGCGTCACCGTCAGGTTCGCCGTCGCCGGGGTCTCCATCTCGACGTACCGCTCCCCGACGAAGGCTTCTACCTCGCTGACGTTCAGCCGCAGGCGCCGGATGACGATGCCGTCGTCCACGGACGCGATGGTCTCGAACGCGGCGGAGTCGCCGCCGAAGAGGTCTCTGCCCAGGCCATACACTCCGTCGCTGCCCACCTGCACGTCGTAGGTCGTGCGGCGGGGGGAGAAGATGCCCGTCACCGCGCTGACCCGTCCCGTTCGGCCGCCGGCCGGCAGGTAGACCGCCGCCATCTGATTGAGCACCGGTCGAACGCCGCGGATTTGGAATCCCACTAAGTAGGCGCAGGAGGTGAAGGCGATGATAATCGCCGGGATGGTCAGCCAAGCCAGTTCCAGCCGCTTGCGCCAGCGGAGGACGAGGTAGTTGACCGGGCCGATGATGAGGATGTAGATGAAGGTGAAGAGCGCGATTTGGAGGGTGGAGGGAGGTTCGATGCCGGGGATGGCTTCGGCGGCCTCCATAGCGGAGTAACGATTGCGCAGCGCGATGTGGTCGTGGTCGGGCACGTTGAGCAGCCAGGTCCACATCGTGGCGGTGTCGTCCCAGGCGGTGAAGGGGTTGAGCGCGGCGTCGAAGGCCAGGAAGTCCACGTACCCGTCGCCGTAGGCCCGCCGGGCGATCAGGATGAGCCCGTCCTGTTCGATGAGCACATTCCCACCCTCCCGCAGCGTGGATTCGGCCACCGGATAGGGGCCGACGGCGACGTGAGAGACTCCGGTCAGCAGCAGCGCGGAGAGGTTCTCGACCTGACGTATGCCGTTCACTGTCACCGGCAGCAGGTCGGCCACGCCGACGGCGGTTTGGATGGCGCCGGCTCCCCCGCCGACGACCAGGTGGCCGCCGTGCTCGACCCATGTCGTCAACGCCGCCAGTCGCTCGGCGTCGAGCCGGGTGGTGTCGGTGTCGTTGATGACCAGAAGGTCGAGCCGTTCCCAGCCCAGCGGGTCGGGGGGGAGGGTGGCGGCGTCCAGGTTGGCGACTGCCGTCTCGCCGCCGAGGTAGATGCCGGAGAGGAAGTTGAAGGCCGAGGGGCGGTCGCCGATGATGCCGTAGAGACGGTCTTCCGTCGCCAGCGTGTGGACGGTGAATTTGGTGCTGGCCAATAGCAGGCCGTCGGATTCCAGGTTGACGTACATCTTGGAGGAGAGGAAGGTGTACGGGAGGTAGAGGTAGTACCCCTTGCGGGAGTGGGTCGGCAGGACGACGGGGACGGAGTAGGTGGCGTCCGTCTGCTCCGACGTGATGCTCAGCGTGCCCTCGACGTCGCTCCCCTCGTTCGACAGGACGACGTACACCGGGCACCAGCCCTCCTCATCGCCGCAGTAGCCGTCCAGCCCGACCGCGACCGACAGCGTCGGGGGCGTGGTCTGGGCCAGGGCAGCGGACGTGGGGAGGATGAGCAGTATCACGGTCAGGACGAGCCAGAGGGTTCGTCTCACGGATTCCTCCTTGCTTGACTGGGGCTGTAAACAACACAGGTGCAGAGGCCAAGTTCCGCCTCTGCGCCTGGTCAACTAGCATGCGCCGAACGTCGTCATGACGACACCGGCTCCACCCGCACGGCGCAGACTTTGTACTCCGGGATGCCGGAGGAGGGGTCCAGCGCGGCGTGGGTCAGGGCGTTGGCGGCGGCTTCGGCGAAGTGGAAGGGGATGAAGACTACCCCCGGCTTGATGTACTCCGTCACCCGCACCGCCAGTTCGATCTCCCCGCGCCGACTGGAGACCCGCACCCGTTTCTGCCCGTCCAGGCCGATGCGGGCGGCGTCCGCCGGGTGAATCTCCACGTAAGCCTCCGGCACCTCCTGGTGCAACTTCTCCGTGCGGCGGGTCATCGTGCCGGTGTGGAAGTGGAACATCAGCCGCCCGGTGGTCAGGATGAACGGGTACTCCTCGTCGGGCAACTCCGCCGCCTCTTTGAAGTGGATGGCGTGGAATTTGCCCCGTCCCCGGCTGAACTTCCCCTTGTGGAGGAACGGCGTGCCGGGATGGTCGGGCGCGGTGACGGGCCACTGGAGGAAGCCCTCGTTCTCCGGCTCCAGCCGCTCGTAACTCACCCCGCCGTAGATCGGGGTCAGGCGGGCGATCTCCTCCATCACCTCCTTCGGCGAGGCGAAGTCGAACCCCGACGCGCCCATCCGCTGCCCCAATTGACAGATGATCTCCCAGTCCGCCCTGGAGTCCCCGACCGGTTCGATCACCTTCCGCACCCGCTGGATGCGCCGGTCGGTGCCGGTGAAGGTGCCCTCTTTTTCGAGGTAGGAAGTGCCCGGCAGCACCACGTCGGCCAGGCGGGCGGTCTCGCTGAGGAAGATGTCCTGCACGACGAGGAAATCCAGTTGTTCCAGGCAGTGGCGGGCGTGATTGATGTCCGGGTCGGAGACGAGGGGGTTTTCCGCCATCACGTAGAGGGCGCGGACGGAGCCATCGCAGGCCCCGTGGATCATCTGTGTCACCTGAAGCCCGACCTTGTCGGAGAGGCCGGTCACGCCCCAGGCTTTCTCGAACTTCTCCTTCATCTCCGGCAGGGTGACTTTCTGGTAGCCGGGGTAGACGTTGGGCAGGCCGCCCAGGTCGCAGGCCCCCTGGACGTTGTTCTGGCCGCGCAGGGGGTTGACGCCCCCGCCGGGGATTCCCATGTTGCCCGTCAACATCGCCAGGTTGGCGCAGGATTTGACGTTGTCGGTGCCGGTGGAGTGCTGGGTAATGCCCATCGCGTAGAGGATGGCCGCCGGCTTGTGGGAGGCGTACATCCGGGCCGCCTTCCGCAGGTCGTCGGCGGGGATGGAGGTGATCTCCTCCACCTGCTCCGGCGTGTACTCCAGCACCACCTGCTTCAACTCCTCGTACCCCTCGGTGCGGTTCGCGACGAACTCCTCATCGGCCAGCCCCTCGGTGATGATGACGTTCATCAAGCCGTTGAGCCAGGCTACGTCGGTGCCGGGGCGCGGGCGCAGATAGAGATGGGCCAGGCGGCCGATCTGCACCTCGCGCGGGTCAACGACGATCAGTTTCGCCCCCCGTTCCAGCCCCTCCATCACGTGACTGGCGACGAGGGGATGGGCCTCGGTGGTGTTGGAGCCGGTGATGAGGAAACATTCGGTGTACGCGCTGAACTCCGGGACCGAGTTGGTCATCGCTCCACTGCCGAACGCGGCGGCCAGACCGGCCACCGTAGGGGAGTGTCAGAGACGGGCGCAGTGGTCCACGCTGTTCGTCTTGAGGACGGCGCGGGTCAACTTTTGGAGCAGGTAGTTCTCCTCGTTGGTGCATTTGGCCGAGGTGAGGACGCCGATCGAGTCGGGGCCGAACTCGTCGCGGATGGCGAGCAGCCGTTCGGCGACGAGGGTCAGGGCCTCGTCCCAGGTGGCCGCGCGGAAGTCGTCCCCATCGCGGATGAGGGGGGTCGTGAGCCGGTCGGGGTGGGTGGCGAAGTCCGTCGCGTTCCAGCCTTTGATGCACAGTTTCCCCCGGCTGATGGGGTGTTCTTTGACGGGCAGCACGCCGACGATCTCGCCGTCGAGCACCTGGACGTACAGTCCGCAGCCGGAACCGCAGTAAACGCAGGTGGTGAGAACGTTTTTGTATTCCATAGGTGTCTCCTTAATACGTCCAAAAGGGGCTGCCAGGTTGCCCGGTGTGTTTCGATTCGTGGTTTTCCCTGCCGGTACTGCCTGGTCTCGTCCCCACTGAGAGGGATTACTCAGCGGCAAAGGGATGGTTCATCAGGTCATCCTCGGCGGCGGGGACGAGTGGCAGGGCACTGTCGCGGATTGTCAGCATCCGCGCTTGCACGGTTTCCAAGAGCGTGTCGCGTATAAACTCGCTGGCGTTGAGTATCTCTATCCCGATCAATTCCCCGTTCGCGTTCAACTCCGCTGTGATGTTGGGGGCAAGTTCGACACTCCCCGCTTCCGGTTCTTCCGAAATGGCTATGTGCAGGATGTCGTCGTCTTCAAAGTACGCCATTTGCACACTCATTTTGCTTCCCATATCCCCGCTCATTCCAGCGTCAACGAGAGCGGCGGCAATGCTTCCAGGTCATCGCCGGGGACGTAGCCGAACATACGGCCCACGTCGCGCCGCATCAGGTCGTAGAGCACCGTCAGCGGGATGTGGGACGGGCAGGCCAACTCGCACTGGCGGCAGGCGACGCAACGGGCGGCCATGTGCATCGCCTTGATGAGGTGGAAAGTGGGGAAGGGGGGCGCGAGCACTCCCGGTTCCACCCAAGCCGGATTCTCCAACGCACACGCCTCGCAGAAGCAGACCGGGCAGATGTTCCGGCAGCCGTAGCACTTGATACACTTGCTGAACTGCTGCTTCCAGAACACCCGCCGTTCCTCCAACGGCATAGCGTCGTATTCGGCGACGATGGGGTTGGGCGAGCCCGCCTCGACCGGTGTCCCCAACAACTCCGCCTGCGGCCACTGGGCGATGTCGGGCGCGGGGGTAGCGCAGTGACACTCCTCCGCTTCCTCGGCGGTGCAGGCCACCCCCAGCAGGTACAATCGGTCGGGGTCAATCTGATTCCGCTTCGCCATCTCCACCAGGGCGCGGGAATCGCACCCCCTGGCCACGATGCCGAACCGCGCCTCCGGGAACCGCTTTTGCAACATCGAGACGGTGGTCGAGAGCGGGTAGCGGGGGTTCAGCACCAGTTGGGAAAGGTCGTCTCCCTCGTGGAAGAGGTAGGAGGCGGTGCCTTCGGATGTGCGTCTCAGGGCGACTATGCCGTCCAGGGCCGGCAGTTTGTCCTCCACGTGGGCGCGTATCTGTTCGATCAAGGTGTCTTGTTCAGCCATTCTGTGCTCCCTCAACCAATCTACGTGATTCTGGGGCGGACAGCGCGGGTCGGGCGCGGCGTTCAATCTCCGATTTCGTCGGCGACGGGGCCCAGGCCGCGCACCGTCTCGACGAACTCTTTGGTCACGCGGGTGAACCGAGGAGCCTCCGCCGAGGAGACCCAATCCAATCGCAGCCGGTCGGGGTTGATGCCGATGTAACTCAAGAGGTTGCGCACCAGCGGGATGCGCTTGGCGGTGCGGTGGTTGCCGCTGATGTAGTGGCAATCGCCGATGTGACAGCCGAGCACCAGCACGCCATCCGCGCCGGAGCGGAACGCCCGCAGCACCATCTCCGGCGAGACCCGCCCGGAGCACATCACGCGGATGGGCAGGATGTTGGGCGGTGACTCCATCCGGGCCACGCCGGCGTTGTCCGCCCCGGCGTAGGAACACCAGTTACACAGGAAAGCGACGATTCGCGGTTCAAAGGGCTCGCTCATAACGGTACCTCGCGTTTAGAAATCGTAGGAGTAGTACAGGGCGATTCCACGTTCCCGCACGTACTCCTCCACATCCGGCTCGCTGGTCATGTGGGTGACGATCAGCGGGAAGATGTCATCGAATACCTCGTCCAAACGGTCGAGCCGTTTTCTGATGAAGTTCTCCACTTTGCGCTTCGAGAGTTGGCTCTTGCACTCGCCGACCAGGGTAACTTTCTTCCCGTCTCTGACCCCCTCCCCGATGATGTTGACCTCCAGCATGTTGCCGTAATTGTCCGGCACCCAGCCGCGCTTCAGCCTGCCGGTGACGGTGATGCCGAAGTCGCGCTCTAAGAGGGCCGGCAGGGCCTTGTAAGCCTGATTCTCCAGGCCGTAGCCTACCGTCTCCGCCAGGCCGCCCAGTTGTCTCCTGGTCTCCTTGTGGGCCAGCACCAACTCGTGCAGTTCCTTCTCGGTGCGGGCCTGGGCCTCGGCCAATTTCTGGACGGTGACTTCCAGGCGCGTCAGCCGATTTTCCATGTTGACCTGGGCCGCGGTCAATTCATCGAGTCGCTTCTCGGTGCGGGCCTGAGCCTCGGCCAGTTCCCCAACCCGTTTCTCGGTGCGGGTCTGGGCCTCGGCCAGTTCCCCAAGTCGCTTCTCGGTGCGGACCTGGGCCTCGACCAGTTTCTGGACGGTGGCTTCCAGGCGTGTCAACCGCTTCTCCATATTGACTTGGGCATCGGCCAGTTTCTGGACGGTGACTTCCAGGCGCGTCAGCCGCTTTTCTATGTTGACCTGGGCTTTGGTCAACTCATCGAGCCGCTTCTCGGTACGGACCTGAGCCTCGGCCAGTTCCCCAACCCGTTTCTCGGTGCGGGTCTGGGCCTCGGCCAGTTCCCTGACAATCGCCTTGAGTTCGTTGAAGTCACTCGTCTTGACGAGGTCGGAATACGCCTCGTCTATGACATCGGCCAGCACCTGGGCCTGGTCCCACCCAAAGACCTGCTCCAGCCGTGTCCGTATCCTGACAGCCCTACTGTACATCGTCGTTTGCATGCTTCACCCCCTCCTTATGCCGTTCGCGGCCATCCCGTTGCCGCGAGCGGTCAAGCCAGCATCGCCAACAGCCCGTCAATCTGAGCCACGATCTCCTCATCGGTGAAATGCAACGCGGTGATCGCGTCCGAGGGGCAGGTCGCGGCGCAGGTGCCGCAGCCGTGACACAGCGCGGGATTGACCTCCGCTTTCCCCTGGGCGTTGCGGGCGATGGCGTTGTACGGGCAACTCAATATGCACTCGCCGCAGCCGACACACATATCCTGATTGACGACGGCGACGGTGGGCGAGATAGTCACCTCCCCCTGGTTGAACAGCCGCACCACTTCCAGGGCCGCCGCCCCGGCGTGGGCCACCGTATCCGGCACGTCGCGCGGGCCTTGACAAGCCCCGGCCAGGAAGATACCGGCAGTGGCCGTCTCCACCGGACGCAACTTGGGGTGTGACTCGGCGAACCAGCCGTCGGAGGTGCGCCCCACGCCGAACAACGCGGCTACCCGGTCGGCGTCCGGCTGCGGCTCGACCGCCGACGCCAGGACGACCATGTCCACATCGGCGGCCACCATCCGGCCCAGGTTGGCGTCGTCCCCCTTGACGCGCAACTTGCCGTCGGGCAGCACCTCCACCTCCGCCCCCCGGCCACGGATGAACGTCACTCCCTCCTCCTGCACCCGCTCGTAGAACTCCTCGTACCCCTTGCCGAAGGCCCGCATGTCCATGTAGAAATCGTACACCTCGGCGCCGGTCTTGTCGCGCACCTGGTGGGCCTGTTTGAGCGAGTACATGCAGCAGATCCGGGAGCAGTACAGATGGGCGTTGTGGTCGCGGCTGCCGACGCAGTGGATGAAGGCGACCCGCTCCGGCTTCTTCCCCTCGGCGGTGAGAATCTCCCCGCCGGTCGGCCCGTTGGAACTGGTCAGCCGCTCGAATTGCAAACCGGTGATGATGTTCGGCGAGAGACCGTAGGAGTACTGCGGCAGTTGCCGCGGGTCCCACATCGCGAAGCCGGTGGCCAAGACGATGGCTCCGACCTCCACCTCGATTATCTCGTCTTGCTGCGTGTAGTCAATCGCCCCCGTCGGGCAGACCTTCTCGCACAGCCGGCAGCGGCCTTTGGTGAAGTAGAGACAGGCCTCCCGGTCAATCACCGGCAGATTGGGGATGGACTGCGAGAAGGCGAAATAGACCGCTTTCCGCTTCCCCATCCCGGCCTCGAAGCCGAAATCGAGCACCTTGCGCGGGCACTTCTCCTGACAGAGACCGCAGCCGGTACACAGATCCTCGTTCACCGACCGGGCCTTCTTCCGAATGCGGACGGTGAAGTTGCCCACGTAGCCGGACACCTCCTCGACCTCGCTGTAAGTCAAGAGCGTGATGTTGGGATGCCGACCGGCATCCGTCATCTTGGGGCCGAGAATTCAGGTGCTACAGTCGAGGGTGGGGAAAGTCTTGTCCAATTGGGCCATGTGGCCGCCGATGGTCGGCTCCCGCTCCACCAGGTAGACCCGGTAGCCGGAGTCAGCGATGGAGAGCGCGGCCTGAATCCCGG
>JALWUZ010000803.1 GCA_027079895.1 Anaerolineae bacterium | reverse complement strand
CACCTATGACGAACCCCCGACCAAGGCCCCTTTGCCCCACAAGCCCTGGGAAAAACCGCATCAGGAAAACCTGACCGGCACCGAAAGGGCCTATGTGCCGAAAGGGTCCATCCGCCGTGCCCGCCCGTTGGAGCGGCGCGACTACGAGGCCTGGCAGCCGGAGTAAGCGCGACATGTCGGAAAACACCACAGAAGTCATCGTTGGCGGTGCGGTTCTGGCCGCGGCGGTCGGATTCCTGATCTATGCCAACCAATTGACCGAGTTCACCGGCGCCAAGGGCGCGGCGAACCAGTATTTCGCGTCCTTCCGCTCGATCCAGGGGGTGTCGGTGGGCACGGATGTGCGCATGGCGGGCGTCAAGGTCGGGACCGTGACGGACTTGGTTCTGAACCCCGAAACGTTCAGGGCGGATGCCAGTTTCACCGTCGCAAGCGATATCGTCCTGCCGGATGACACGGCGGTGGTGGTTTCGTCCGAAGGCCTGCTGGGCGGCAATTTCATGGAACTGCTGCCAGGGGGACAACTCGACCGCGGCCCCCTCGTCCACGCGGAGGACGGCGTAGTACCCATCGCTGCCGACGGCGCAAGCGCAGTACCGCTCCCGCCCCTGGGCCCGATAGACCAGGCCGTAGCCGTTGAACTCCGGTCCGGCCAGCGGCTGCGCCTCCACCTCCAAGATGAAATCGGCGACTGGCCCGGTCAGCAGCACGATCGCCGTCTCGCCGGCGGAGGCCGTCACGGTGATGGGGACGCCCTCCGCCTCCCAGTCGGGGGGACGCCGGGGGCGGGGACTGTTCCAGCCGCTGCCCAGGGCGATGATCACCGCCAACGCGCCGGCGAACGCCGCCGCCAGAGCCGCCTTCCCCGCCGCGTACCACCGGGCCCCCGCGCTACCGTCCATTGCGACCGGTCAGGCGCCCGATGATGGACTTGAGCCGCCAGTACCGCTTGGTCATAATCACCGTCTTGGGCGCCTCCAACGCCACCCGCTCCGGGATGGAGCCGAAAATGCGCTGCTCGAACAGCCGCTCCCCCGTCGCGCCGATCATCAGCAGATTGTAGTGCTCCGCCTCCTCCAGGATGCCGGTGACGACATCGGGCGCGAAGATCACCTTCTGCTCCAGGGGGTAATCGTAGTGACCGGCCACGTCGGCCAGCAGCCGCCGGGCCCAAGCCTGCGCCACCTCGTCCGCATCCTCCGGCAGGACGTAGAGCAGTGTGATGACCGACTCCTCCCCGCTCTCCTCCCGGAACTGCCGCGCCTGGGAGATCGCCAACTCGATCGCCAGGGCCGCGTGCGGGCCTCCGGCGGTGGGCACCAGGATGCGGCGCGGCGGCTCCCGCTTGCGGAACCGCACCACCGCCAAGTCGCAGGGCGGGGACATGGCGATCAGGTCAATGACGCTCCCGAAGGCGGCGCGGGGGGTGTTGGTGAACCCCGGCCACGAGAGAATCATCAAATCGGTGCCCCGCTCGCGGGCCGTCTCCATAATCGCGCTGGCGACGGTGCGCCCCAGACGGATCATCGTGTGAACCGGCACATCCCGCTTGCGGGCCTCCTCGATCACCGTCTCCAAAATCGGCTTCCCCTGCTTCAGGAAAAACCGCCCGTCGGTGATGCCCAACTGCGGCGGGACGCGCACGACGTGCAGCGCGAACACCTCCCCGTTCCGGTCCTTCGCCACCGTCGAGCCCAGAATGCCCAGCAGCCGGGCCTGGGCCAAAGTCGCAATGGGGACGAGAACCGAGTACTGCGTCACCGCCACAATCTCCTCGTGGATGATGCGCACCGGCTCCGGCACCTCCTCCAGGCGGCGGACGTAGAACACGTAGAACAGCGTCCCGGCCCCAATCCAAATCAACGTCGCGTACCAGGCGATCGGGCTGAGGTTGAACAGGTAGACTGACAACACCAGTTGGGAGATAATCCCCAAGACGGGGAAGAGCGGCATCAGCGGGATTTTGAAGGGCCGTTCCACGTCGGGACGGCGGCGGCGCAGGGTGATGACCGACAAATTCACCATCGTGAAGAGCAGCATAAACATAATGTCCGCTGCGCTGGCGACATCCTCGATCGGCAGCAGCAGGGCCATCGAGATGACCAGTGCCCCGGAGAAGAAGACCGCCCAATGGGGCGTGTGCCGCGTGGGGTGAATGCGCCCGAAAATCTCCGGCAGGTCGAGATTGCGCCCCATCGAAAACGAGACCCGCGACGAGGAATACAGCGTGGCGTTGAGCGCGGAGAGGGTGGACATCAGCCCGCCGATGAGCAGCACGACGGTGCCGTAGGGCATCAACCGGTCGGCGGCCTCGACCACGGCCTGCTCGGCATACTTCCCCAAAAACTGCCAGGTCGGGGAGCCGTCGGGAGTCTCCATCGCCCCCAGGAGCGCGAAGGCCACCGCCAGGTAGATCGAGACGGCGATGGCGATGGAGAGGAAAATCGCCCGCGGGACGTTCTTGCCGGGCTCCACCACCTCCTCCCCCGACTGGGCGACGATCTCGTACCCCTCGAAAGCGATCGCCGTCAGCCCCATCGCCGTCAACACCCCGCTAAAACCGTTCGGGAAGAAAGGGACGAACTCGGAGGCCCAATCGGGGCGGGCGATGAGGGCCTTGAGGCCGAAAACCACCAGCGCGGCCAGGATGGAGACTTTGGTCAGCGTCAGGACGTTGCCCACCTTCCCGGTCTCCGACGCGCCCCGGTAGTTGATGTAGGTGAACAAACCCGCCGCTGCGACCGCCAGGATGACCGCCAGGGTATGCTCCGGCAGGTCGAAAGGCGAGATATGCGCCATCCGCAGCAGCCGGGCGGCGAACGACCCGAACCCCAGCGAGTAGAGGCTACAGGCGACCGCCTGGGCGAACCAGGACATCCAGCCGCCGAGGAAGCCGAGGTACGGAGTGAGGCCGTCGCGCGTCCACATATAGCCG
>JALWUZ010000802.1 GCA_027079895.1 Anaerolineae bacterium | reverse complement strand
CGCCATCGGCGTGGACGGGCCCGTCGTCCCCGTCTCCTGGGAGTCCGACGTGGTCAACGGCCAGTCCCAGGCGGTGTGGGACGTGCCCGACGAGTACGCCGCCGGCTGGCACGTTACCTCCGCGCCGCTGGGGGCCGGCGGGAACACCGTCATCAACGGGCACAACACCACCCACGGCGAGATCTTCCGCGACCTGTACAAAGTGCAGGTGGGGGATGAGGTCATCGTCTACTCCGGGGACGTGCCCTACACCTACACCGTCTCCGCCGTCCAAATCCTGCCCGAAGCGGGGCAGCCGCTGGAGGTGCGGATGGCGAACGCCCGCTACATCCTCCCCACCGACGACGAGCGGCTCACGCTGGTGACTTGCCATCCGTATGCCAGCATGCGCTACCGGCTGATCGTCATCGCGCGGCCGGCGTACCGCCCCCTGGAGCAGGCTCCGGCGGGCCATCGGGAGGTCGAAAGCCCCTGACCCGGCTCGACATCCGCAATCTGTCATAGGCAAAACGTGTGGGGTGTCACTGGCTGGCGGTGGGGGACGTGGTATACTGAACACGCCCGTTCGAGGCGGGCGACAGGTCAACAGCACCGGGGCCATCCGGCTCCGCGCTTGAGATAACCCATACTTCAGGAGGAAAAAATGTCAGAAGAACTCAACCCCTTTGCCATCGCGCAGAAGCAGTTGGACCAGGCCGCCGAGATTATGGGCCTGGATCCGGCCGTACACGAACTGCTGCGCTGGCCCCTGCGTGAACTGCACGTCACGCTCCCGGTGAAGATGGACGACGGCAGCGTCAAGATCTTCCACGGCTTCCGTGTCCAGTACAACGACTCCCGCGGCCCGACGAAGGGCGGCATCCGCTACCATCCGGCGGAGACCATTGACACCGTCCGCGCCCTGGCCGCCTGGATGACCTGGAAGACCGCTGTGGTGGACATTCCCCTCGGCGGCGGCAAGGGCGGCGTCATCTGCAACCCGAAGGAAATGTCCCAGGGCGAGTTGGAGCGTCTCAGCCGGGCCTACATCCGTCAGGTCGGGCGCATCCTCGGCGAGGAAGTGGACGTCCCCGCCCCCGATGTCTACACCACGCCCCAGATTATGGCCTGGATGATGGACGAGTATTCCTTCATGCGCGGCTACAACGTCCCCGGCGTCATCACCGGCAAGCCCATCCCCCTGGGCGGCTCCCAGGGGCGCGGCGACGCCACCGCTCGCGGCGGGATGTACTGCATCCGCGAGGCCGGCAAGGTGCTGGACATCGAACTGAAGGGCGCGACCACCGCCATCCAGGGGTACGGCAACGCCGGCCAATTCGCCCACAGTCTGGGTGAGGAACTGCTGGGGCTGAAGGTCGTCGCCGTCTCCGACTCCAAGGGCGGCATCTACAACCCCGACGGGCTGGATCCCCAGGCGGTGCTGGCTCACAAGCAGGAGACCGGTTCCGTGGTGGACTTCCCCGGTGCGCAGAACATCACCAACGCCGAACTGTTGGAACTGGACGTGACGGTGCTCATCCCCGCCGCGCTCGAAAACCAGATCACCGCCGACAACGCCGCCAACATCAAAGCGAAGATCGTGGCGGAACTGGCCAACGGGCCCACCACCCCGGAGGCGGACGAAATCCTGTTCAAGAACGGCGTCTACGTCATCCCCGACTTCCTCTGCAACGCCGGTGGCGTGACCGTCTCCTACTTCGAGCAGGTGCAGAACGCCTACGATTACTACTGGGACGAGGAGACCGTCCACGAGCGACTGGACAAGAAGATGACCGCCGCCTTCCACGCCGTCCACGAGGCCGCGCAGAAGCACGGCGTCCACAACCGGATGGGAGCCTACGTCGTGGCCGTGGGCCGCGTCGCCGAGGCCTGCAAGTTGCGCGGGTGGGTGTAGTTCATCCTCCTAGACAATCCGGCCCCCGTCGCCCGACGGGGGCTTTTTTACCGGAGGAGGTCAGCGATGAAGGTCGTCACCGTTGAGGAAATGCGTCACATCGAGGCCGCGTCCGACGCCGCCGGGCACTCTTACGCGGCGATGATGGAGCGGGCCGGCCGCGCCGTCGCCGAGGCGGTCGTCCGGCAAGTGGGGGTCGCCGGCCGCGCGGTGCTGGTGCTGGTCGGGCCGGGCAACAACGGCGGCGATGGGCTCGTCGCCGCCCGCCACCTGGCCGAGCACGGGGCCGCCGTCACCTGCTACCTGCTGCGCCCCCGCGACCCGTCCGCCGATGAGAACTTCCGTTTGGTGCAGGAGCGGGGCATCGCCGTCGTGCTGGCCGCCGACGACCCGCAGCGCGTCCAACTGCGCCGCCTGGCCGCGGAGGCGGAGGTGGTGCTCGACGCGCTGCTGGGCACCGGCGCCCGTCCTCCGCTGCGCGGGACGGCGGCCGCAGTGCTGCGAGAGGTCGGCGCGGTGGTCGCCGCCCGCCGCCATGCCGCACCCCGCCTGACGCTGACCCGGTTGACCATGCCGTCGCCAACCGTGCCGCGCCGCCCGCTGGTCGTCGCCGTGGACGGGCCCAGCGGCCTGGACTACGAGAGCGGCGCACTGGACGAGGCCGCGCTCCCCGCCGACCTCACCGTCACCTTCGCCTACCCCAAGCGGGGCCACTTCCGCTTCCCCGGCGCGGGCGCGTTGGGCGACCTGATCGTCGCCGACATCGGCACCGACCCGGCCCTGGCCGCCGACATCGCCCTGGAAGTGGCCGACCCGGAGATGGTGCGACGGCTGCTTCCCCCGCGCCCGCCGGACGGCCACAAGGGGACTTTCGGCAAGGCGATGATCGTGGCCGGTTCCGTCAACTACACCGGAGCCGCTTACCTGGCCGGAGCCGCCGCCACCAAAGCGGGGGCCGGGCTGGTGACGCTTGCCCTGCCGTCCGCCATCCACGCCCCCGTCGCCGCCCACCTCGCCGAGGCGACCTACATCCCGCTCCCCCACG
>JALWUZ010000801.1 GCA_027079895.1 Anaerolineae bacterium | reverse complement strand
GCTGCCGGAGCCGACCGCCCGCAGAATTTCGCCGGCGGTGTCGCCGACGAAATCGGTGACGCCGGGGGAGCCGACCAGGTAGAACAGGCCGCAGAGGAGCACCGTCAGCAGCAGGGCGACGATCTGGTTGTCGGTGCGGGAGGAGACGAAGAGCCCGATGGCGGCGTAGGAGGCGGCCAGGAGCACCGCCGCCAGATACCCGCCGATGACCGGGCCCCAGTCCAGGTTGCCCATCAGCGAGACGGTGATGGGGAGGAAGATGGTCAACGCCAGGGCGACGACGACCAGCACCATCACGGCCAGGAACTTCCCGACCACCAACTGGGCGGAGGTGACGGGGAGGGTCAGGAGGACTTCCAGCGTCCCGGCCCGCTGCTCCTCGCTCCACTGGCGCATCGTCAGGGCGCCGACGAGGAAGATCATCAGGAGCGGCATCCAGCGGAAGAGGGGGCGCACGTCGGCGATTCCACGGGCGAAGAAAGCGTCCACCCAGAAGAACGAGAACAGCGTGACGGCCAGGAAGCCGCCGACGAAAATCAGGGCCATCGGCGACCCGAAGTAACCTTCCAACTCTTTGCGTGTGATGGACAATACTTGTTTCATCGCCTCACCTCTCTATGCGGCCATCGCCAGTTCGTTGAACACGGTCTCCAGAGTGCGCACGTCCCGGCGCAACTCCCGCAGCGGCCAATCCTCACGCCGGGCCAGGTCGTAGATCGCCGGACAGAGGTCTACGTCGTCGCCCGGCCGACCGAGGACGCGGTAGGCCGGATGGCCGTCCAGGGACTTGATTCGCTCCACGCCCCGCACCCCGTCCAGGCGGCGCAGCGCGTGCTCGACTCCCTTCGGGGCCCGGTTCAGCACCAGGATGGCGTCTGAGGTGGCCGCCAGTTCCGAAAGCCGGGCGTCCGCCCTGATTTGGCCGTTCATCAGGATGATGACCCGGTCGCAGAGGGCCTCCACTTCGGAGAGGATGTGGGTGGAGAACAAGATCGTGCTGTGTTCCGCCAGCCGTTTGATGAGCCGGCGAATCTCGACGATCTGAGTCGGGTCCAGGCCGATAGTCGGCTCGTCGAGGATGAGGAGGCTGGGGTGGTGGAGAATCGCCTGGGCCAGCCCCACCCGCTGACGGAAACCCTTGCTCAAGTGGCCGATGGGCCGGGTCAGGTGCTCCGTCAGGCCGGTAGCGTAGACCGCCTCGGAGATGCGGGCGACCTGCTCTTCCTCCGGGACGCCGCGCAGCGCGGCCATCATCTTGAGGTAAGCCTGGACGGTCAGTTCTGGGTAGAGGGGCGCACTCTCCGGCAGGTAGCCAATCTGCGCCTGCACCGCGCGGGTCTCCGTCAGCACGTCCAGGCCGTTGATGGTCACGTCCCCATCGTCCGGCTGGAGGTAGCCGGTCAGGATTTTGATGGTGGTGGTCTTGCCCGCCCCGTTGGGGCCGAGCAGCCCCACAATCTCACCGGCGGCGACGTGGAAGGAGATGCCGCGCAGGGCCTCGACCGGGCCGTAAGATTTGGTGACGTTCTTGACTTCAATCATCATGCCTCCCGTGATGGACAAGATTGACAGACTCACAGACTCAACGGGCGTACTCCAGGCGGAGGTAGTCCCCGTCTTGCAGGGGATAATCCGCCGGGCGGGGAGTGCCGTTGACCAGCACGCTCACCTCCTGACCGTTGGGAGCGAGGTGGTCGAGGAAGTCCTGCACCGTCGCCCCGGCGGGCAGCCGCACCGGACGCCCGTCCGCCCCCCCGTCGAAGACCACCAGCCG
Source organism: Anaerolineae bacterium (assembly GCA_027079895.1). Taxonomy (GTDB): domain Bacteria; phylum Chloroflexota; class Anaerolineae; order B4-G1; family B4-G1; genus JALWUZ01. The sequence goes on along the minus strand of JALWUZ010000801.1, from coordinate 1,169 downwards.
GTCGTCGAAAATCTGGCGGTGCAGGTGAGCGATGAACTCGTCGGGGGTAGCGGCCTGCTTCCGCCGGGCCAGCAGACGGCGCAGCCAGCGCAGTTGCCGGTCGCCGACGGCCTGGGCCTCCTCCGCGCTCTTGTAACGCCAGTGGGCCGCGACGCCGAACTCCGCCTCCCGGTGCATCTCCGCCGTGCGGATTTGGAACTCGACCGGCTTGTGGGAGATGTCCGGCACCGGGTAAACGCAGGTGTGGAGCGAGCGGTAGCCGTTCCCCTTCGGCAGAGCGATGTAGTCGTCGAATGTGCCGGGGATGGGGCGGAAGTGGGTGTGGAGCAGGCCGAGGGTGGCGTAACACTCCTCCACCGAAGGGACGATGATCCGCAGCCCGACCCGGTCCAACACCTCCTCCGGCGGGCACTGCAAGCGGGTCATCTTGCGGTAAACGCTGTAGAGCCCCTTCGTGCGCCCGGCGACCTGGGCCTGGATGCCGTGCTCCGCCAGCAGCCGCTGGACGCCCCCTTTCAGCAATTCCAGACAGACGTTGTCCGCCGCCTGGACGGGGGACAGCCGTTGGGCCAGTTCGCGGTAGGTCTCCGGGTCGAGGACGCGGAAGCCGGCGTCCTCCAGGCGGATGCGCATGTCGCCCATCCCCAGCCGGTCGGCGAGGGGGACGTAGAGGCGCAGCGTCTCCTGGGCGAGTTTCTTGTTAGCGTGCAGTTCGATGTCCTGATAGTTCGCGCCGTTCAGCGCGGCGAGACGTTCCAACTCCGCCAGCCGGAGCCCCAGGCTGAGGACGACGGCCCGCAGGTCGTCGGAGATGGCGTCCAGGCTGGGACGTTCGTCGGGGCGCGGGAGTACCTTTTCGGACAAGCGGGCGGGTTCGTCGCCGAAGAGAGTACGGGCCTCGTCCGCCCCCAGACATCCCAGGCGGCGGAGGGGGGTCAGCAGGGCGGCGGTGACGACTACCGGGTCGGCCCGCTGGTGCAGGAGGATTTCCGCCGGATGGAGGTGGTCGTCCGCCGCGTCGCCGAGCCGTTCGCAGGCGCAATCGTGGGCCGCGAGCACCAGCCGCGCTCCGGCCTCATCGAAGGATTGCCGCACCCGCCGACGGAAATCTTCGTGGCTCACGTTTTTTCGCCCTGCGTTGTCATGCGGCCCTGGGCCAGGGTTGGGTC
>JALWUZ010000800.1 GCA_027079895.1 Anaerolineae bacterium | reverse complement strand
GAAGGGGCGACGGCCATCGTCTACGACACGACCGGCCTGGTGGACCCGGCGCACGGCGGCGGCGAGTTGAAGATGGCGTTGGTGAATCTGCTGCGCCCGTCGGCGGTGGTCGGCATTCAGCGGCGGAGCGAGTTGGAGTACCTCCTGCTGCCGCTGCGCCGCAGCCAACGCACGCGGGTAATTGACCTGCGGGCCGCGCCCGCCGCGCAACGACGGGATATGTCCACGCGCCGGGAGTACCGGGCCGCTCAGTTCCGTCGTTACTTCCAGGACGCCCGTCCGCTGCGACTGCCCCACAACCGCTTCGCCGTCTTCCCCTCCCCGCAGTTCGCCTTCCGGCGGCTGCTCGCTCTGGAAGACCAGGAAGGGTTCGCGCTGGCCCTCGGTATCGTCACCGGGGGCGACTTGGGAGCAGGTTGGGTGACGGTGCTCACGCCATTGCCGTCGTTGGAGGGGGTGGACGCCGTCCATCTGGGCGACCTCGCCCTCTCCCCTCAGACGTTCACAAAACCAGAGGAGGGAGTTTGAGATGGCTACTATCGAACGCAGTTTTACCGTCGCCGCGCCCCCGGAGCGGGTTTTCGACTTCTTGGCCGACCACACCCAGGATCCGCGCTGGCTGCCGGGGCTCGAAGCGGTGGAGAACGTCACCGGCACAGGGACGGACTATCGCTGGGAGATGACTTACAAGATGGCCGGGGTCTCTTTCCACGTCACCGGCCAAGTGACGGCCCACGAGCCGCCGCGCCGTCACGTCGTCGAGACGCGCAGCGGGATGGTGAGCACCTGGGACTGGACGCTGACGCCGGAGGGGGAGGGAACGCACGTCTCCCTCCGGTTGGAGTACAAGATCCCGGCCGCCCTGGGCGGCAAGATCGCCGAGAAACTGCTGCTCAAGCAGAACGAGAAGATGGCCGACGAGGGGGTCGCCAATCTGAAGCGGCTGTTGGAGGCCGGGTAGGCTACCGACGGGCGAAGATGAGCACCTGCGGGTGGTCGTAGACGACGAAACTCTCGTCCAGACGGCCCGGCGAGAATCGCCAGGTGACCGCCGCGCGGCAGAGGTCCGGCAGCGTGAGGTTGACTCGCGCTGCCGGATCGTCTTTTATCACCAGCGGGCCCAGGCGCGGGTCGCGGTGGAAGCAGGCGACGGGGACGAAGCCCAGGTCGCCGGAGAAGAGTCGCTGGTAGTAGCGGGCCGTCCACGGGTACCGCTCCGGCCATCCGGCGAGTACCCCGTACCCCCGGCGGCTGGCGATGACGATGTAGTCGGCCTCCGCCAGGACGCGCTCCATCACGGCCTGCTTCTCCGGCGTGTCCGCGTCGAAGACCGGCAGGACGCGGACAGTCGCCCCCGTCGCGGGCGGGACTAACGGCTGGTCCCAGTGCTCGACGGCGACCACGTCCGCAGGGGATAGATGGCCGTCGAGCCACTCCGCAGCCGCCATCCAGGGATGGGGCAGATGGTAGGTGGCGACCAGGGCGACGCTGACGATGAGCGCGGTGAGGAGCGCGACCGGACGGAGGTATGCGGCCACCTTCCCCGGCAGCGACGCGGCGTAGAGTGCCAGGAGCGGCGTCAGCGGCAGCAGGTAGCGGGGGAAGCGGGCCGGAAGTCCGCCGAAGAAGGCGAAAAAGGGGAGTGCCCAGGCCAGCAAGATCCATTCCGCCGGAGAGGGCGACTCCCGCACCGCCCGCCACAGCGCGTACCCCAGTCCACCGAAGGCGAGCAGGCCCAGCGGGGCCGTCATCCCCCAGCGCAGTTGCTGGACGATGGGGTAGAGGTAGGGGAGGGTGTCGTGGAACTGGAGGGTGTAGGGAGCGTCCAGTGTGCCTCGCAGGATGGCCGCTTGCCGTGAGACGGCGTGCCAGAACGAGCCCCATTCCGCCAGGGCGTAGGGGTCGGCGGCCGCGAAGACGCCCCCCGCTGCCGTCAGCGCGAGTGTCCCCAGCCGCCACCGTCGCCCGCCAGCGTGGAAGGTGAGGGCCATGCCCAGGGGGAACAGGAGGAACGCGCCGGTGAACTTCGTGCTCAGCGCCAGGCCGAACAGCGACCCCGCCAGCAGTCCGTCGGCGGGGCGGCCCCGTCGGGCGAGACGCACAGCGTAGTACAGGGCGCCGACGACACTGGCGGCAAGCAGGGGGTCGGCGGTGAAGAAGTGGGCCTGCTGCACGTGGAGCGGCATCACGGCGAGGAAGGCCGCTGCCCACAGCCCCGCCCTCTCCCCGAAGACCTCTCGCCCCAGGAGGGAGGCGAGCGTCACCGTCGCCAGGTCGGACAGGGCCGCCAACGCCCGCCCCAGCAGCAAAGGGTCGGCGGCGGGGAGCAGGGTGCGGAGCGCGAGGAGCAGGTGGAGCGGCAGGTGGCCGTAAGGGTAGAGGGGGTCGAGGGCGAAGGGGTCGAGCGCGGACGGCGGGCTGAAGCGGAGCCCCTCCGCCAGGGCGACAATGTATCGCTCATCGGGATGGGCGCCGAGCCCGCCGTCCCAGTTCAATCCGTAGAAGCGCAGCGCGGCGGCCAGGGCCAGGAGCAACAGCAGTTTCCTGTGGGCCGACAGGGGGTTCACCTCCTCTTGCCATGCGGGAACTCGAGCATCTCACACCTCCTCCCACACCAGGCGGTCGAAGCCCAACGAGACGACGGCGTAGGTGTGCAGCCGCAGGAGGTCGCCGTACTTGGCCTCCAACAGCGGGCGGTACTTCCCCAACTGCGCCCGCGCCTGGGCCAGTTTCTTCTCCACCTGCGGGAGAGAGCGCAGTTCCTCGCGGCTCATCCCCCGCACCTCTTCTCCGGTCAGCCCCACCTCGTCCAGCGACAGGTACTTGAACTCGATCAGGATGTCCAGCACCTCGAAGCGGCGCATATCGGGCCGGATGATCATCACCAAGTCGGCGTACCCGCGCCCAATCTCCGGCTCCGAGTCCATGATGTACAAGATGTCGTTGAACAGCAGGCTCAGGAACGCCGTCTTGACCGTCAACTCGTTCGCCCAGCGGTAGTCCCGATTGCTGAAGACCGGGAAGTACTTCTCTTCCACAAACTCGCACAAGGGCCCGATGTCCCCGGTGGTGTAAAGCACCTCCGCCACCGCCTCTACGTCGTCCCGCGTCACGTCGGGCAGCAACATCTCCCGCATCTGTTCGGCGTACAGCCCCCGCACCACCAGGTTCGGGATTCGCAAGGTGTACCGCCCCGACGGGGTACGCCCTCCCAGTGTCAGCACCCCCAGGTAGTACAACAATGAGGCCGCGAACGACATATCCTTCTTGGCGAGCAACATCCGTTTCACCCCAAACCGTTGCGAGAGCCGCCGCACGCTGACCGTTGCTTCTTCTCCCAGAGCGTCTATGATCAGTTGTTTCCCGTGGGGCAACCTGGAGACGTACTCCAGTTTGTTCCGGTCCATCTCCAAGTTCGAGTCCAGCATCTCCTCTGGGGAGGCGCATTCCTCCTGGAAATAGTCCAGAAAGTAGAGTACCAGGGTGGGGTTGTAGACCGCCTCCTGGGCGGTGTAGTGGAAGCGATAGCCGTTATAGAAGGTGCGTATCAACCCCATAGCCTGCGCACCTTCCTCTGGGGGATAGCCGCACTCGCGCACCACTTGTTGCACTGTTGCCTCCACTTCCTTCTCCGTGAAACCGCACAGGTTGTTGAAGGGACGGCGCAGGAAGATGTCCTTGGCGATGTTGAAGCCGGAGGTGACGTCGCTCATCACGACGGGGGAGACGCCGGTGATGAAGACGCGGTCAATGCCCAGGCCACCGGTGCCGTCCTTGACCGCCTTGAGCACTGTCTTCAGCACCCCTTCGCCGCGCACGAGGGCCTCGTACCGCTCCGTGCTGGCGGTCATCACTTCATTGGCGAAGTTATCGTACTCGTCTATCAGCAGGTAAAGGCGGTACGGTGACTCCTGCACGGCGGCCAGGACGGATTGGAACGAGCGTAGGGCGTTGTCGTTGTCTATCGTGATGGGGTAGTCGAGTAGCCGCCTGTAGCGTGAGATGAAAATCTCGACACACCCGTTGATGTGGTCGTATAACGAGGACGTTATGGCCTCCAAGTCACCCTGGGGATTGACCGCTGAGAAGTTCCAGCGCATAATCAGGTACTTGTTGTGCAACGGCGTGGGGTTCTGTCCGATGGCAAGGTGGCCGAACAAGCGCTCGAACTCGTCCGCCTTCGCTATGTCGTAATAATTCTCCAACGTCGAAAGCCACAACGACTTCCCAAACCGCCGTGGACGGAGGAACAGCAGCACCTTGCCTATTTCCTCTACAGCACGGATGTACTCTGTCCGGTCCACGTACCAATACCCTTCTGTGACAACTTGATAGAAATCGCTGATACCATACGGGAACTTGAGCATCTCACACCTCCCTTTCAATTGCCATAATTGTACCCCGACTGCCTAATCTTCGCCAGTTGCCAGCCTGCCGATACCTGAACAGTTACCACAGAAAAAGGCGGGCGACTCCCTGTCGCCCGCCTACCAGCACCCCAGGTGAACCAGCCGAAGATGTCTACTTTGGCCTCACATTCAGCGTAGGCGAGTGCGTCGCGCTTGGGTTGTGGCTCAGTTGGCCTTGAGCACCAGCGGCAGGTAAACGTCGAAGGGGTAGGGGTCGAGGTTGAGCCAGATCCAATCGCCGGGCCGACCGCTGCCGTCTATCAGCCGCACCCGCCAGTAGAACTCCTGCAAGCCTTCCCTGAAGGCACTGGGCACCGACTGGGGGGTAAAGGTGGTGTTGTAGGTCTGATAACTGTTCATGTCGCGGGAGAAGTTCTCGTCGGTCGCCACCTGGAGTTCGTAGTAAGCGGCGTCCTCGACCGGCTCCCAGCGGAAGATGACGGTCTCGGTGACCTGATCCGCCGTGAGCGGGCTGATGGGTTTCACGGTGGTGTACACCTTGACGAAATCCACCCACTCGCTGGGCGTGCCGTACTTGTTGCCGTAGTACCTGGCCGTCACCCGCCACTGGTAGGAGCCGTTGGGCAGCGTGTAGTCGAAGGTGCAGGTGTTCAACGTGGTATCGCACGACCGTTCCTCCCGACCGGTGATCTCGACTCGATACCCGGCGGCTCCTTCCACCGGGTCCCAGCGGAAGGTCGGGGTGCGGTTGACGTAGGGGATCGTGCCGCTGATGGCCCTCAGACAGTCGTCGAATTGCAGGTTGGAGGGGGTGAATCCCAACTTGGAGAACCTGACCCCCTGGCCGTAAGGCAAGCCGACGACGCTCATCCGCCAGTAGTAGGTGGGGTTGTCCTCGAAGATGTCTTTCGGGGCGAAGATGGCATTGTACCGTCCGTAGAGCATCCCCTGACGCGGCACCTCGCGATTGCTGTAATTTGAATAGTGATCGGTGAACCCGTAGTCCCTGGCGACATCTATGGCGTTCTCGATGGAGTATTCCTGGTAGTGCCATGCGAACAGAGGGGTATAGCGGTGGACGACGTTGCCGTCGGCGTCGTTCGTGTTGGCCGGCGGGTAGATGGGCGCAGGGGCTAGGCCGTCGGTGAAGAAGTCCTTGAGGACGGCGCCGGAGTTGGGCGGCACCGTGTCCTTGACCTGCCCGGTGGACGGGTCGGCCGAGAAGAGGATGAACGAGGGGCTGTAGGCGAAAATCCCCGTCTGGAAGAACAACTCCCCCTGGGGGATGGCCATCTCGGCGAACCCCTCGGAGCGGCTGTAGGAAGCCTTCCCGCCGACGTACACTCCGGCGAGGTCGTCGTGCTGCCACTGTGAGCCGTCCCAGGTGTACAGGGTGGCGGTGGTGACGGTGCCGCCGTTCACGTCCCAGTACACGATCGCCTCCGGGTAATGGGCCTTGATGGTGTCGCTGACGGCACTGCTCAGCGGGTCGGAGGACGCGCCCAGGTAGTCGCCGTGATTGGTGTCAATGTAGAGCCCGTAGCGCACCGTCGAGGTGGTCGTGGTGGCGTCGAAGCCGATGTTCCAGCCGTTGGCATACGAGATGTACAGGTTGTGCAGGTCGTAGAGCGGTTCCGTGTCGCTGGTCGGGTCGCTGGCGGCGAGGGTGCTGGTAGGGAAATCATTGTGGCCGTCAATGACGACGGAGACGAGTTGGTAGGGCCGCTCCACAATCAAGCGGGAGACCGCGCTCCAATCGCCGATCGGCCCGCTGCCGTTCTCCGCCCGCACCCGCCAGTAGTACGTGCCCCAGGGGAACTTGGTCGGCGGGGTATAGTTGGTGAACAAGGTCACCGCCTCGTCCACCGGCGCGGAGAAGTCATCCGGGGCGCGGGAGATCTGGATGCGGTAGCGGGTGGCGCCCTGCACCGGCTTCCACTCGAAATTCGGCCAGTGGTCGAGGGCCTCGTAACTGAAGGTGTGGGAGATCGTGCTGCCAGGCCGCTGCTCCTCCTGGTAAGTGGGGCGCAGCAGTTGAGGCGGGGCAGCGGTGGGCGTCATCAACAAGCCGCTGTCTATGCGGGTCTGCCAGCGTTCGCTCCACGGCCCCCAACTGCCGTCGGAACGGGTGGCGCGAATGCGCCAGTAGACCACCTCCCCGTCGGTGAAGGGGTTGGTCGTCGTGATCGGGGTCGCGCTGAGGTTCTCGGTCTCCATCTCCCACAGGATGTGGTTGAAGTTCACGTCGGAGGCCGTCTGGACGTGGTAGGTGATCATCTGGGTGACGGTGGACGGCATCGCTCCCCACATAAAGGTGGGGACGGCGACGGTGGGGTCCACGAAAGTATCGTTGTTGACCGGCCGCTCGTAGTAGTAGGGCGGGTAGTACATCTGGGGCAGACAGGGGGACGTGGTGTCGCTGCACGTCTGGAAGTAAGAGGAGGCCCACTCCCCGCAGTTCCCCTTGTCGTCACACGGCTGGACATGCCAGTAATAAAGCGTGCCGGCAGACAAGGTCCAGTTCCCGCCGGGGTCGAACGTGTAACTGGTTTGGGCCACGGTGGTGTTCACCTGGAACGGGCTGGTATCGGGACTGGGATACTTGTTGACCCGAATGTTGTACCGGGCCGCGCCGCGCACCGGCGTCCAACTGAAGAGCGGTATGCCGACGTTGTTCGAGCCCTGCTGAGGGGTCAGCAGGGTGACTTTATTAGCCCCGTATCCCCACCGGAGGCGGAAACTCTGAACCGCGCTCCATTCACCGGCGTTGCCGGCTTTGTCGTAGGCCCGCACCCGGCAGTAATAGTTCTGGTCGTTCGAGAGGGGTGTCGTGGGAGCGTAAGAGGTCATCGGGGTGTTCTTTTCAAACTCCAGGCCGCCTTGAGGGAAGCCGGAGTCGGTGCTGACTTGGATTTGGTAATACCTCGCTCCCAACACCGCGTCCCACTTGAAGGTGGGGGTCAGGCCCAACTCCCCCCCGCCGGTGGGTGAGGTGATGTTCGGGACGTAGCCCCAGTGCCGCGTGAAGCGCCACACCTCCGAAGGGTCGCTCCACGCGCCTTCCTCTTGATCCCACGCGCTCACCCGCCAGAAGAAAGTGGTGCCGTTGGTGAACCCCCCGTTTTTCAGGCCGACGCCGGTGGGGGTATACGAGGTGTAGACGGTCTCCTGTTCGAGGACGATGTCGTCGGTGCCGAAGGTGCCGCTGGTGCTCACCTGCAACTTGTACTTCGTCGCGCCGGAGACCGCCTCCCAGGCAAAGGTGGGAATGCCCAGGGGGGGATAACAGCGGCGTTCCGTGTGGGTGTCGTTGGGATTCCCGGTAGTCTCGACGCCGTTCGCCGGGCTCACCAACTGCGGTGCGCCGATGATGGCCCTGGAGCGGTGTCCGTTGGGCAACAGCAGCAGGCTCAGAACGATGAGCAACATCAGGGTTCCACGCCAGTACCGAGTCATTTCTCCCCTCCTAAAAAATCTTTACCCCCCCAGCGCCACGTACCAGAACACCGCCGAGAGCATGAACCCCGCCGCCGTGAAGACCCCTCCCACGGCGGCCCGCCACCAGTCGCCGGGGCGGTACAAGAGAAGGGCCAGGATGCCGATGCTGAACATACACCCGCCGTAGGTGAAAATGATCCACACCGGCGTGTGAGAGAGCATCAGGCGGGCGGTGGTGTAGTACCAGGCCTGGGCCGGGGCAGCGAACTCCTCGTACCAGGGGGGCAGGGCCATCCCCAGGAGGACGACCACCGTGAGCGCGACCCAACGCGGCCAGCGGTCGCTCAGCCGCAACGCGAGATAGCCGAACTGTATGCAGGTCAGCCACCAGCCAATCGGCATGTACGAAGGCGATTCCAGCAGCCGGAAGCCGAAATAGTCCGTGTAGACCAGGGAGTGGATCTGGGCCACGTGGAGCCAGTCAGACCACAGTTCCAGGATGCCGGCCACCAGTCCGAAAGGCAGCAGCCAGGCCAGGCGCGGGCTGCGAGTTTTGATGATGCCGGCCAGCAGGACGGCGATCACCGTCAACGTGGTGACTCCGTAGACGCGCGGCTCCCTCATCGCCGCCGCGATACTGACCCCGATTGTGGTCAGCAACAGCGAGCCCGCGATCAGTTTGTCCTCGGTGTTCAACGCCGACCAGACTTTGGCTGCTCCCGCCCTGATGTCCATTTCGTTGTGCCTCCTGTTTCCTCGCTAGAGCCCCAATCCCCGCAGATAAGCGATCGCCCGCTGCGCCGCCGTGTCCGCGTCCGGCTGCGGCAGGAACTCCCCGGAGACGAAGCCGTTGTATCCGGTGTCGAAGAGGGCCGTCAGAATGGAGCGGAAATCTAGGTGGGCCGCGCCCGGATACCAGCGGTTGGAGTCGGCGACGTGGAAGTGGAAGATGCGGTCGCCGCCCAGTCGGATGCTTTCCTCGATGACCGGCTCCTCGATGTTCATGTGGAAAGTGTCCAGCAACAGCCCCAGGTTCTCCGCCCCCACCCGGTCGAGCAGGGCCAACCCCTCGGCGACGTTGTTGACCAGGGAGGTCTCATAGCGGCAGATCGGCTCCAGCGCAAGCCGGACGGTGTAAGGGGCGGCCTCCACGCAGCACTCCCGCAGGGCCGCGACCAGCCAATCCATCGCCTGGGCATGGGAGACACCGGGCTTGACGAGCCCGCGCAGCAGGCCGATGATGATGACCGCGCCGGTACGAGACGCAAAAGGGATGTGGGCCTTGACGCGCTCGATGGCGGCCCGGCGGACGTCCGGGTCGGGGTCGGTGAACGAGAGCCCCTCCCCTCCCCAGGCCTGGCCGGTGCCGATGGCCGGCACGACCAGGTGATGGGCAGCCACCATACGGGCCAACTCCTCCTCATCCACCAGCCGTGGGTCGCGGATGGCAAGTTCCACGCCGTCGTACCCCCAGCGGGCGATTTTGGCGATGTTGGCCCCGAAATTGCCCTTGTAGGCCACAGCCTCGAACCGGGCGACGTCGGTCGAAAGGACGATGCTGAGTTTCATAGTCCCCCCTTTCGCGGAGATATTACCATGCTCTGCGGGAAAAAACAAGTGGCCGACGGCGGCGATTCCCAAGAAGCCGCATTCGGCGTATAATGTGGCCCGATGGACAAGCGAGCGAAAGGAGGCCCCTCTATGAACCCGATCATCCCCGAAATCGCCCGGCGAACCGTCGCCCTCCTCGCCCCGTACCTGGCGGAGGGGGGCAAGGCGACGGCCCGGAAAGCCGGAGAAGCCCTCGTCGCCTTCCTGGAACGCCGGCTTAGCGGACGTCCGTCCGCTGAAGAGGCGTTGCAGGACTTACGGGACGCCCCCCAGGACGAGGACGCGCAGGCCGCGTTGCGCCAGCAGTTGAAAAAGGCCCTCCGCGACGACGAGGATTTCTTGACGGAACTGGCCGCATTGTTG
>JALWUZ010000799.1 GCA_027079895.1 Anaerolineae bacterium | reverse complement strand
ACATACACCTGCCCCTCATCATCGAGCGCGATACCCACCGGCTCGTCCAGATTCCCCTCCATAACGCCGCCCCCGCCCCACTGGAACGCGAACATCCCGTCGGCGTCGAACACCTGCACCCGCTTATTGCCCGTATCCGTCACATAGACCAGCCCCTCATCGCTCACCACCACCCCGCGCGGGCCGTAGAACTTCCCCTCGCCGAACGGGTCATCCACCGCGTACTGGCCGAAACTCCCCCACGCCCCCAGCAGCGTCCCTTCGGCGTCGAAATGCTGAATGCGGTGATTCCAGGTATCGGCCACGTACACACTCCCATCCGGCGCGACCGCCACCCCCCAGGGCTCGTTGAACCCGCGCAGCACACCGCCCTCCTCATCCACCAGCGAGTGCTGCCCCCAGGTAGTGACGAACTCCCCGTCGGCGGTGAACTTCTGCACCCGATGATTCCCCGCATCGGCGACGTAGACATACCCATCGGGCCCGACCGCGATTCCGCGCGGCCCCATCAACTGCCCCGGCTCGCTCCCCGGACTGCCGAACACCAGCCGCGCCGCCACCTCCCGCCACTTCTCCGCATACGGATCCGTCGGGCCGAGTTCCACCGGTCGCACCGTCCCCAGGTCCCACATCTGCGCCGCCACATCCCGCCGAATGTAGAGCCGATACTCGCTCCGCAGCGGCCACTTATCGAGCGTGTGCTGCTCCCCCGTCACCTGGTCATACTTCCGGTAATCCCGCCGGTACCAGATGTCCCACAGCGCGGCGCGGGTCGGCGGATCCTTGAGCGCGTGGATGATTCGGGCCCACGTCATATCGCGGTAATCCTCCATCGGCCACCACAAAAAAGTGTACGTGTTGAAAATGTAATCCCGCTCCAAGTACGGCATCACCTTATCCCACTCATTCCGCCCGGCGATGACCACCGGCGCGTCCAGCGCGTCCCGCGTCGGCTGGTCCGCGTAATAGACCGCGTTCGGATAGTTGCGCAACTGCCAGTACCACAACGTCGAACCGTCCGCGCCGTAAGCCACCTTGAGCATATTCGGCCCCCCGGCGATACGGCGCGACAACTCGTCAATCTGCTCCATCGTATCCCGCACCGCCGGCCCCGCGTGCGCGTAGACCAAAAACTCCGTCGGATAGTCGTAATTGACGTAACAGAACTGCCACGTCGTGTGGACCGTGAAAAACACCCCCACCAGCAACACCGTCAACAGCCCCATCTGCACGGCGACGCGCCACCCACTCCGGCGCACCAGATAACCCAGCCCGCCGCCGAACGCCGCCAGCCCTACCACCGCGCCCAAGAACTGCCCCGTCGCGTTCAACTGCGCCAACTCATACCCCTGGAACGGCCCCGCCTTCGCCCCCTCGACGACTGCCGCCAGCGCGGCGACGACCGGCGGCAGGGCCAGCGCCACCAACCACCCGCGCCGCTCCACCACCTCCCGCCAGGCGACCCAGTCCAGCAGCCGCCCCACCAGCCAGCCGGACAGGAGAATCATCGGCAGCGCGAGATGCACCGCCAGCCAGGGCATCTTCTCCCCGGCGTAAGAGTACCCCACCCAAGCCGTCCCGATCCACCACAGCAAAAACGCTATGAACAGCGTGACCTGCGTCCGTCGCCGGGCCAGATAGACCGCCACCACCGCCGCTGCGACCAGCGTCAGCAACAGCGGCAGATAGTCGTAGAACGGCACCACAACCAGATAATAGTACCACGGCTGACTCCCCCGCTCGACCGCCTGCTGCGCCAGCCAGTACCCCAGCGAGCCGACCAATCCGCTGGCGATTCCGGTGCCGTTGGTGAACACCGTCGTGAACAAAACGGTGAAAATCGTATAGTGAATCGCCGCCGCGATTCCCCACCGCCGCCAGTTCCACCACAGCCCGATGGCCGCCGAGACCACCACCACGGCCCCGGCGATGAACCCCACGTACAGAATATTGGGCTGCCCGTAGTCCAGCGGGTCGAACCCGGCCGCCTTGATGAGCACCGGCGAGAGAAACGGCAGCGTGAGCGTCCCCAGCAGGATAATGAGGTCATACTCCCGATACTCCCCCAGCGTGCGCCCCAGCCCGCCGAAAAACAGGAACACCGCTGCCGCCAACGCCACCGCCGCCAGCATCCCCCCGACGGTGGCCCACCAGGGCGGCGTCGCCCGCACCACCTCCCCGGCGACCTGCTCCGGCTGCGCCATCGTCGCCAACCCCATGCCCAACAGCGCGAGCCCGGCGGCGGCCACCGCCAGCGACCAGAGGAACGGCGTCTTCCACCCCTCCCGCTGCCAGCGGCGGCCCAACGCCCGCACGACGAAAGTCCCCACCAGGAAAAACCCGATGATCGCCCCGTAGATGAACGCCACTTCCTTCGTGGCGAACATCAGCGAGACCCCGCCCGCCATCAGATACAGCCATCGCTCCCGTCCGTCATCCAGATAGGCGAACAGAGCCCAGATCACCACCAGCGCCCACAGGGCGGCCGGGATGTCGTGCCGGATGTAGCGGGAGTAGTAGGCGATGGACGGCGAAATGAGCAGCAGGAACGCCGTCACCAGTGCGCCCGTGCGTCCCAGCCAGCGGCGCAACACCCAGGGGAACGCCACCAGCGCCACCCCCATCAGCGCGACCGGCAGCCGGGCCGTGAAATCGTTATCGCCGAAGAAAAAGTAGGACAAAGCAGTGACGTGGAACAAAAACGGCCCGTGCATCAACGGCGAATGTGCGAAGCCGCTCCCCGTGTACAAATTCCACGAATACCGCGTGTGGATACTCTCGTCGTGGCTCTGCACCCGGTCGCCCAGCCCCCACAACCGCGTCGCCAGGGCCAGGATGATGAGGATGATGTACAGCGTCTTCTCCCAGTTGACACTCCTGTATAGCGGTTTGTCCAACAACGTCCCACCTCCGCAAAGAAAATCTGTTCCGCTTGCCAACGCCGGAGATTATAGAGCAAACCCAAACCTTTGTCAAACACCCGTCGGACAATTGTTCACTTTTCGGTAACTGGGGCGACACCCCCGCAACGAAAAAAGCCAGACGAGGGTCGCCCCCGTCTGGCTTCATCTTCAACTGTCCTCTCGCTACGGCTCCGTCGGCACCCGGTCCCGGTACGTCCTGTACTCCACCTTCTCCTGCTGGGAATCGAGCCACTCCTGGAAAGCGTCGTCCCCCATCGAAGACCGGATTCCGGGGGAAAGTTCCCGCTCCTCGCGCCCCAGCACCTTGATGACGATGTACTGCGTCCCGTTCGGGCTCAACATCGGCTCGCTGTGCGCCCCCACCGGCAGACTGAAAGCCGCGTCCGCGATCTCCGGCGTCAGATTCTTCTCCAGGACACTCCGGGGCAGCCAGTCCAACTCCCGCGCGTAGCCCGGCGGCGTCTCGGCGTCGCTGGCCTGCCACTCATCGGCGATCGTCTGCGGATCATCCCCCGCGTCCAGCCGAACGACCAACTCGTTCGCCTTCTCCTCGTCGTCCACCACCATGTAGAACAACTTGACCTGCTCGGCGGTGGTCGGCACCTCGTTCGCGATCGCCTCCTTGACCTTATCGTACAGCAGCGACGCCTCCACCCACGAGCGGTACTGCTGCTCGGTGATGTCCAACTTCTTCAGCCCCTCGAGGAAGTTGTTGTACCGCCGCCGAAACTCCTCCTCCGTCACCGGAGTAGCAGTCGGGAGCGGGGTAGCCGTCGGGGCCGTGAGCACATTCGTCGGCGTGATGAGCAAGGCCGGCGTCGGCTCTGGGGTCGGCGTAGCGGGATTGCGCTCATAGCCGAAGTTCTTCTCGATCGCCTGCTGCAACTCATCGGCGGAGACCACGATCCCCCTCCGCGCCGCCTCCTGTCGCACCAGTTCCTCCTGAATCATCTGATTCAGCGTCTGCTCCCCGATTACCAGCGCGTTATCCTCCGCCAACTGCCCCTGCAAGTCGTGAATCTGCTGCTGGAGATATTGCAGATAGAACTGCATATTCTCGTCGGTCGGGTCAATCTGCTGCTGCTGTTGCGCCAGATACGCCAACTGCTCCCGCATCTGATAGCGGACGAACCGCACCCGCGCCTGGAAATCGGCGGTGCGAATCGGCTGCCCGTCCACGATGGCGACCGGCTCACGGGCCTTGACGACGTTCTCGACGATGAAGCCGTAGAGGAGCGTGCCGACGACCGCCACCCCGATGACTATCAGCCCCCAGCGGATAATGAGTTCCAGATGGCGCTCCTTCTCCAACCGGGAACGCTGCTTACGGGTCAACTCTTTGGGAGCGCGTACTCGCTTCTTGCCCTTCTTTTTCTTGGACATACGTCCCACCCCCTCATCAGGAGCGGACGGGGCCGGGTTCCACGACGAACGGCAACAGAGCCAGGTGACGAGCCCGTTTGATGGCCCTGGTCAACTGCCGCTGATGCTTGGCGCAGGTACCGGTCTGCCGTCGCGGGCGAATCTTCCCCTTATCGGTCAGAAACCCCTGCAACACATCGGTTTTCTTGTAATCCACGTAAGTGACTTTCTCTTCACAGAACAGGCACCGCTTGCGCTGGCTTCTGCCCCATGAGCGCCCGCGCTGGCGACGCCTTCCTGATCCTTGTCTTCCTGCCACTATCTCATCCTCCTATCGTTACCACTCCGGTTCCTCATCGGCGGGGACGGCGTGCTCCACCACCTCGTTCTGCCGGCTCAACATAATCATCTCGTTGGCCACCAACTCGGTGCGGTACCGCCTCTTCCCCTCGTGATCCTCCCAACTGCGTGTCTGCAAGCGGCCCTCGATGTAGACTTGCTGTCCCTTGTGGAGATGCTGCTTACAGATTTCGGCCAGGTTGCCCCACGCCACCACGTTGAACCATTCGGTCTCCTCTCGACGGCGGCCCTCGGAGTTCGTCCAACTGCGGGTCGTGGCGACGCTGAAAGATGTCACCGGCTTGCCGCTGGGCATATACCGCATCTCCGGGTCCCGTCCCACGTTACCGATAATCATCACCTTGTTCAAGCCCCGCGTCATTTTCCCACCTCGTCTCCGACACCTGCGACAACGGCAACCGCCTTGCTACTCCTCGACCTACTCCTCGACGCGCACTATCAGATGACGCATCACCGGCTCGACCAGGCCCAAGTCACGTTCCAGCCCGGCCACGCCCTGCGGCTCCATCTCCAGGCGCATCAACACATACTGGCCTTCCCACTGCTTCTGAATGGGATAGGCCAGTCGGCGCAGACCCCAGATGTCAACGGTGACGACCGTACCGTGATTGCGTTCGACCAGGCCCTTGACCTTTTCGACGATGGCGGTGAAGTCGTCTCCGTCCACTTCCGGGTGAACGATGAAGACCAACTCATAATCGCGCACTGACCGGTTCACCTCCTTTCCGTGGGATTGCCCCCGGTCTCAGCCGGGAGCGGAAAGCCCGTCAGGGCACGCAACGGGCGGTATCATAACACAAACGGACTGATTTGGCAAACAGATTTGGCAAACAGCCCCTCCGCCCTACCCTCCGGCGATGAGATGAATTACCCACACCTCCGCCCCGTCGGGAATCTCGCGGGTGGGATACTCGGCGCGGGGCACCACCTCCCCGTTGATCTTGACGATGATGTGGGGGAAGGTGTACCTGAACCGCTCCAAGAGCGCGGCCACCGTCAGCCCCTCCTCCCACTCCACCTCGTCCCGGTTGTTGACCAGAATCATACCGCCTTCGCCTCCCGCAGAAGGGCCTCGAACCGCTCCGGCAGAGCGGAGTCCCCCATCAGCGCGGCGAACTCCTCCAGCCACCGCCGGATGAAAGCCAGGTCTAACGCCTCTCCCTGACGGTGCAGGACGCCCACCACGTCTTCCAGGTCGCGCGGCCGGCCGGCGACGACCTTGTGGATGATGAGGTCTTCGGCGGAACAGACCGGCACCGCCTTGCCGGGCTCCAACTCCCAGGCCGTCGCCCGCCTGACCGCCTCCTCCTCGTAACCCGGCAGCCCCAGCGCGATGTCCAGCGGGACTCCGTTGGACGCGCTGAGCAACAACATCCGATTGCGGCGGGCGAACTCCACCGCATCCGGCAGGCGGGGGGTGAACCGGGCCGCCAGCCTCCGCAGGGCGGGGAGCGGGTCGTCCGGCGGCAGGATGACCGTCACGTCCACGTCCCTCGTCAGGCGCGGCTCCCCCCAACGCTGCACCGCCAACCCGCCGATGACCAAGTGGGGTAATCCCTGGGCGGCCAGGTAAGCGTGCAATTCCCACAGAGCCCGTTCCTGCTCATTCATCGTCCAGATACCCCAGCCCCCGCGCCACGGCGGCCATCGCCCGCCGCACCTTGAGCATAGTTGCCAGACGCCGCCGGTCAACGGCGGCCAACTCCTCCGCCGTGACGCGCCCGTAGTACCCCGCGCAGAGGTCGGAATAGATCGCGCGGGACTCCTCCGGCGTCATGCGGGCCAGACGCTCCCACCGCTCCCGCTTCAGATACTCGTTGGCGCGGCCATACCCGGCCAACGTCTCGGCTGTTTCCTCGGTGAGCATATCCCTCACACACAACACCTGACAGGCCCGGAGGCTCGCCCCCGCGACCTGTCAGGTGTCATTCGACCGGCTACAGATACTTCTCGACGACGGCCACCACGTCGGGGTAATCAATCCCCAACTTCCGCAGCGTCTCCACCTTCGGGACCGCGTTCCGCGTCCAGCCGCGCCGTTCGTAGACCGCGTCCTTCAACTTCTCGTACTGCTCCTCGCGGTACTTCCGCAGCGCGGCCACCTTCTCCTCCGTGCTCATCCCGGCCGGGTCCACCCCCACCAGTTCCCGCAGTTGCTTGTCGTACCGCTCCGCCCGCGACTCATACTCCTCGACCGTCACCGGGCCCATCGAGCGGTAGGGCACATCGTCGTGGTCTCGCAGCCCGTACCCCAGCCGGATGTTGAACACCCGCTGGAAATTGTAGACCCGCTCCGACATTGTGATGAGGTCCTCGGCGGTCACTTCCTGGCCGGTGACGCCGGAGAAAATCTCCACGTAATTGCGGACGTGCTCCGGTATCTTGGCCGGGTCCTCGCTCTCGGCGTTATCGGGCGGCTGGATGTCGTTCCACGGCAGTTTGCAGAAGCCGCACAGACCGAACCAGGTGCGCCACATCGGGAAGTAGTGCAGGGCCTCCGCCTTGTCCTCGAAAGTCGGCAGGAGGTTGCTGACCTGATCCATAAAAATCAGCCACGCCTCGTCGTGCTGCGGCCCCTTGTTAGTCAGACCGTAACCGCCCTGCTGCGCCAGCGACTCCTTGCAGACGTACTCGGAATACTCCAGCCCCTTCGCCTCCATCCCGATGTCGTTCAGGAAGGCCGCGTCCGCGCCGAAGTGCTCGACGAAATAAGCCTTCATCCGGCGGATGCCCTGCCCGAAGACTTTGCCGAACCCCTCGCCACGGGCTGTCTGGTGCAGCAGTTCCAGGGCGGCCTCCCCATTGCCGAAATTCAGTTCCAGCCCGCCGGTCTTCTCCTGGTCGAGAATGCCGGCCTCGTAGCACTCCATCACGAACGCCAACGAGGTGGCGAAGGAGATCGTATCCAGCCCGTAGGTATCGCAGTAGAAATTGGCCTCCAGGATGATGTCGGGGTCGAAGATGCCGCAGTTGGAGCCGATTCCGGCGATAGTCTCGTACTCCGGCCCGTCCACGATCACCGTCTCCCCCTTGTACGGGCCGGTGCGCAGTTGATAACCGTCCACCGCGTGGGCGCAGGACAGCGTGCAGCCGTACCAGCAGCCGTCCGGTATCCCCTGGGTGAAACGGGCCTCCCACACATCCCCGTTGATCTTCGGCGTCTCCGGGTGGGAGCCGAACTTGTAGTTGTGAACCGGCAGCAGGTCGTAATCGTCCATAATCTGCACCAGGTAGGGTGTGCCCCGCCGCCGCATACGGCATTGCTCATCGTCGTGGTCGTGAATCTCCTTGTGCAACCGCACGCCGGCGCGGGCGATGCGCTCCAGGTCGGCCGGGTGATTGGAGTCCCCGCGCACCGGCCCGCTCTTGACCACCAACGCCCGGATCCCCTTGTCGCGGAAAACGGTGCCGATGCCCCCCCGTCCGGCCTGCTTGAAACGGGGGGCCTTCCGCTTCCGGTCGTAGAAACTGAAGTTCAGACAGCCCATCAGCGTGTGCTCCGCGCCGCTTCCGGCGGAGACGGCGGACATAAAGTACCGATCCTTCTCGCTTTCCGCCATCTCCTCGATCAGCCAATGGCCCACCTTGTGAGTGTCCACCGGCACATCCCCGGCCTCCTCGATAGTGACGCGCCCGGTCGTGCCGTCAATCACCACGATCACCTCCCGCTCCGCCTTCCCCTGAATCTCCAGCGCGTCCCAACCGGCGAACTTGAGCAGGGGACCGAAGTGCCCGCCGACGTTGGAGTCAATCACTATGTTCGTCAGCGGCGAAATGGAGACGACCAGCGACTTACCGGAGCCGGCGTACTGCGTGATACCCCCGCAGGGCCCGGTCGAGATGATGATCTCGTTCTCCGGGTCATTCCAGCGGGTATCGTCCTTGACCCCCTGCCACAGCAGCCACAGGCCAAAGCCGCGCCCGCCGATGAACTTCTCCTTCATCTCATCGCTGACCGGCTTGGTGGAGATGGTGTTATCGGACAAATTGACGTACAGCGTCTGGCCGGTGTACCCCCGCTCGACGGAGGGGGGCTCGTAAGTGTACTCGGCCAGCACAGGGCGGGTTGTACTTGCTTGTGCGGACATCGTTCTTTCTCCTTAACGTTTTGCTGAATTGACCGCTCACACATCCACGATTGCCAACGCCCCGGCGGGGCACTCCTCGACGCACTGCCCGCAGGCGGTACACTTGAACGGCTCCGCCTGGTCGGGATGGAAGAACATCGCCTCCTCCGGGCAGAACCCCACGCAAGACAGGCAGCCGACGCACTGCTTCTTCCGCAGGCGGACGATGCCCTTCTTGTCCCGATAGAGGGCCTCGGTGGGGCAGACGGCGATGCACTCGCCGCACTGATTGCAGAACACCGCGCTGAGGACGACGGCCCCTTCCTGGCGTCTTTCGTGGATGCGGATGCTGGACTTCTCTCGGTCGGGCACCTTGAACCATGTCTCGGCGCAGACCTCCTCACAGACATAGCAACCAACGCACAGTTCGGAATTGTAAGCCAGAACTTTCATCGTGTGCTCTCCTTATAGGATGTGAGTGAGTCGGATTCAGTGTACCACAACCTCATTGGGCTGTCAAAAAACATGTGCGACGCACTTCGGAAGCGCGTCGCACACATCCCCGGCGACATCATCCCTTCTTCTTCTGTCTCTGCATACGCTCGATCTCCTCGCGGCTGTTGCCCATACAGATGCCCAGCCCGAAGGCCGTCAGCAGAATGTCGGTATCCAGGGGGACGAACTTCTGCTGGGAGACCGCCTCGGCAATCGGCACGGAGATGATCCCCTCGTCCTTCAGGGCGACCATGTGGCCGATGTGCCCCCAGGCGATGTGATGCACCGCCATCGAGCCGAAACGACTCGCCAGCAGCCGGTCGAAAGCGGTCGGCGAGCCGCCCCGCTGCAAGTGCCCCAACACCGTGACGCGCACCTCGACCCCGCACTGCCGCTTGATCTGCGACGCCACCACCTCCCCGATGCCCCCCAGCCGCCGCATACCGCCGATTTCCCGTTCCGCCTGATAGACCGCCTCGCCGCCGACCGGCCGCGCCCCCTCCGCCACGACGACGATGCTGAACTTCGAGCCGGAGCGGTTGCGCCGGACGATCTTCTCGGCGACCACCTCGATGTCG
>JALWUZ010000798.1 GCA_027079895.1 Anaerolineae bacterium | reverse complement strand
TACGGCCTCTACGTCAACAACAGTCACGTGGTGGTCAGCGACACGCTGATAGCCTACAACGGGAGCGGCACCGCGGACTACGGTCTTTACATCTACGGGGCCCAGACAGTAGCCACTGTGACCCGCAACACGTTACAGGGGAACGCGGGGTACGCGATGCGGGTCAACTCGCCGAACCTGGTGCGGGTCAGCGACAACACTTTTTCCGGCAACGGGCTCGATCGGGTTCGGGTTGGTTGGGGAGATGTGACGGCGGGCGTGGTGAGGGCCCAGCCGGGGCTGGAAGGGTATCAGTTGTCCGGCGATCTATCCGTACCGACGGGAGTGACGCTGACGGTGGAACCCGGCGTGCAGGTGATGGGAGAGGATAACGCCGAGTTGCAGGTTCATGGTCACCTGTCGGCGATGGGCACATCTACGCAGCCGATCACCTTCACCTCCTCCGCCGACGACGGGACGAATCAATGGTCGGGGTTGGTCTTCGACGGTGGGACGGGGGAGTTGCGTCACGTGACGGTGCGGTACGGCGGGGATTACGACAGTCTGAACAGGTGCAGCAACGTCGCGGTGCAGGACGTGCTGAGCGGCGCGGTGCGCATCGAGAGCAGCCGGATTGTCAGCGAATCCTACAGCAGCGGTGCGGATTACGGTCTCTACGTCAACAGCAGTCACGTGGTGGTCAGCGACACGCTGATTGCCTACAACGGGAATGTCACCTCGGATTACGGCCTCTATGCCACCGGCGACAGCGTCGTAACTGTCACCCAATCCATCATCCGCGACAACTCGGGCCGCGGCGTCGGCGTCGCCGGCAGCACTCGTGCTACCGTCCGCCATTCCCACATCTACGACAACGGCTCCCACGAAGCATACGGCGGCGGTACAGCGCCCCTGGACGCCCGCTACAACTGGTGGGGCACCACCACGCCGACCTCCACCCTCTTCTACGGTGATGTGATGACCATCCCCTGGGTCATCACCGGCACTTTCACCGGCGGCTACTTCGACCTGGCGGACGACATCTACGAGCCCAACGACGACTTCGCCCACGCCACCCCCTTGCCCTCCCTCAACACCCGTTTGGTCGCCTTCGTGGACCCGCTGGGGGACGAGAACTACTATCGCCTGACGGTCGAAGAGGCCGGCTACCTGCTGCTCACCGTCACGCCGGATACCGACCGGCTGGCTCTGGCGTTCGACCTGTACGACAACCGGGGTACGCTGCTCGCCGCACGGAGCGGAGCCGGCGGTGAGAGCATCTCAGCCACGACCTTCATCTCGACCGGCGTCTACTACCTGGCGGTGAGCGGCGTCGGCGACCGCTACTCCGACCATCAGCCCTACTACCTCTCCGTCGTGCAGATTGACCCCCGCGACGACCTGGTGGCCCAGACGCTCGCCGAAAGCGGCAACACTTACGAACTGGGCACGGTGCCGGTCGGTCTGGGAATCGGCGAGGCGGCGACCATCTCATCCACGACCCCGACCAGCCTGACGACCCCCGGCGGCTACTACCTCCACGCCTACATCGCCAACTCCCACGACCAGACCCTGGCCGAATCCCTCTCCACCTTCTTCGTCAGCGACCGCCCGCTGGCCCTGACGCTCCATACCGACCGGGAGGCTTACAAGCCGGGGCAGGCCGTCACCGTCAGCGGACAGATACACAACATCAGCGACCGCTCTTATGGCCCGGAGACGCTGACGCTCGCCTGGGACGGGACGCCGTTCTACACCGAGACCATCGCCACGCTGCCGCCTCACTCCACCACCGACTACAGCGCGGCGACGACGGCTCCTTCGGCGGCCGGCTTCTACACTCTGACCGGACGCATCAGCAACACCGTCGTCTCCGCCCGCGTCGAAGTGGCCGAGCCGCAACTGGACATCACCCTCGACGCGCCCGACATCGTCCTCCCCGGCGACTTCACCGCCCGTCTCACCCTGGCGAACAACGGGGTCGTCCCGGTCTCCGTCAACCTGGACTTCCACGGCCAGCCCTACACCGTCACCTTGCAGCCGGGCGACCTGGGGGTCTACTCCCGCACCCTCTCCATCGCCGAGGACACGACCATCGCGGCGCAACTCACCGGCGACCTGGCCGCGACGGTGACGCACACCGTCGCATACCACCCCGCGCCGCAGGCCGTCCTCGCGCCGGCCGCGCGGCTCCGCGCCGGAGACGTGGAGATCCCCTACGCCCTGGTCAACACCGGTGCGGTGGACTTGGTGGCCGAACTGACCTTCGAGTTGGACGAGGACACCGCCGCGCCGTCCCCGGCCCTGGTGCTCAGCGGTGCGCTGCCGGTGCTGCGCGGTCGGGGCGTCGCCTGGCTCCATCCGACGCTCGCCCAGGCCGCCGCGGTCGTCACCCGCACCTACATCCTCCCGGCTCACGACACCGTCACCGACAGTCTGGCGATCAGCCTTACCAAAGGGACTCACCGCCTGCTGACCACCATCCAGGTGAACGGGACGGACAACCCCGGTCTCTTCGACTACAGCGCGGCCGACTTCTGGCAGGCAAGCAGCCCGCTGACGCTGACGGCGTTGGCCGACGATGACCTGCTCATCTCGATCGCCTCGCCGCCCACCGTGACCGTCGTCGTCACCAACGTAGGCTGGAACGACTTCACCGGCACGCTGCGGGTGCTGGCTCAGACCCAGGTCGCCGCCGCGCCGGAGACCTTCTTCCTCGACGACCGCACCGTCGGCATCCTCACCGACACCGCCCGCGTCTACACCGCCGCCGTGCGCACCGACGATCTCCTGCCGGCCACCGTCTACACCGTCACGGCGGAACTGTGGCGGCCCGATATGACGACCCTCGTCACGGCCGCCGCCGTCACCGGCGTCGTCCCCGGCCCGCGCTTCATAGTCGCCTCCGTCCCCTCGCAGACTACCCTCCTGGGCAACTCCACCGTCACCCTCACCTTCGGGGTAGAAA
>JALWUZ010000797.1 GCA_027079895.1 Anaerolineae bacterium | reverse complement strand
GGGGGTCTTCGCGGCGGGGGACGCGACGACCGGGACCGCTTTCGTCATCGAGGCCGTCGCCTCCGGCCATCGGGCGGCGGAGTCCATCCACCGCTATCTGCGCGGGGAGGAGTTGGACGCGCCGCCGAAGCCGGAGTTGCCGGTGGTGGAGTTGACGCGGGCGGAGATCGAGGCCCGCGTGGCCGCCGGTGAGGTGGAGGTCAAGCCGCGTGTGCCGATGGACGCGCTCCCGGTCGAGGAGCGGCTGGGCTCGTTCGAGGAGGTGGTCGCCGGATACACCGAGGAGCAGGCGCGGGAGGAGGCGGCTCGCTGCCTGTCCTGCGGGGTGTGCTCCGAGTGCCTGAGTTGTGTCTACGCCTGCCAGGCGGACGCCATCAATCACGATATGGTGGGGAAGGTGCAGGACTTGGAGGTCGGCGCGATCGTGCTCGCTCCCGGTTATCAGACGTACCAGGCGGCGCAGTCGGTGGAGTACGGCTGGGGGCGGTTCCCCAACGTGGTGACGGCGATTCAGTTCGAGCGGCTGTTGAGCGCGTCCGGGCCGACGCAGGGGCACGTCCGGCGACCGTCGGACGGGAAGACGCCCCGGAAGATCGCTTTCTTGCAGTGCGTCGGCTCCCGCGACCAGAGCCACGATTACTGCTCCGCCGTCTGTTGTATGTTCGCCACCAAAGAGGCGGTCATGTCCATCGAGCACGAGCCGGAGACCGAGGTGACGATTTTCATGATGGACATGCGGGCCTTCAGCAAGGGGTATCTGGAGTATTACCACCGGGCCCAGGAGCGGTACGGCGTGCGGTACGTCCGGTCGCGCATCTCGCAGGTGCGGGAGGAGCCGACGACGCATAATTTGATTCTGCGGTATGTGGACAAGCAGGCGGCGGGGGCGCCGATCGTCGAGGAGGAGTTCGACCTGCTGGTGCTTTCGGTGGGGATGGAGATTCCCGAAGAGGTGCGGGAACTGGGGCGGCGGATGGGGATCGCGTTGGACGAGTACGGCTTCTGCCGCACGTCCCCCTTCGACCCCTTGCAGACGAGCCGGCCGGGGATTTTCGCCGTCGGGCCGTTCCGGGAGCCGAAGGACATCCCGGAGACGGTGGTCGAGGCGAGCGGCGCGGCGGCGGCGGTGGGGCGGGTGCTGGCGCAGGCCCGGTGGACGCGCACGGCGGAGGTGGTCTATCCGCCGGAGCGGGATGTGGCCGGGGAGGAGCCGCGCGTGGGGGTGTTCGTCTGTCATTGCGGGTCGAACATCGGCGGCTTCCTCGACGTGCCCGCCGTGGCGGAGTACGCGGCGCAGTTGCCGGGGGTGGTGCATGCCGAGCACAATCTGTACACCTGTTCCCAGGACTCCATCCGGCGCATCACCGAGCAGACGAAGGAGTTGGGCCTCAATCGGGTGGTGGTCGCCTCTTGCACGCCGTTGACGCACGAGCCGCTGTTCCAAGACTCGATTCGGCAGGCGGGGCTCAACCCCGGCCTGTTCCAGATGGCGAACATCCGCAATCAGTGTTCCTGGGTGCATCCCGACCGCTGGGATGAGGCGACGGAGAAGGCGAAGGAACTGGTGCGGATGGCGGTGGCGAAGTCGCTGTACCTGGGGCCGGTGCGGGAGACCGAGGTCCCGGTGCAGAAGGCGGTGCTGGTCATCGGCGGCGGGGTGGCGGGGATGACGGCGGCGTTGACGCTGGCCGACCAGGGTTTCCCGGTGCATCTGGTCGAGAGGACGGACGCGCTGGGCGGCAATCTGCGCCATCTGGAGCGTCTGGCGAGTTGGGAGGAGGAGAAGGTCGTCTGGCACGATCCGCACGCGCTGTTGCAGGAGATGGTCGCCCAGGTGGAGTCCCATCCGCTGATTGATGTGCATCTCGAAAGCGAGTATCTGTCCAGCGAGGGGTTCGCGGGCAATTTCACCTCCCGGCTGCGCACACCGGAGGGGGAGCGGGAGATTCGGCACGGGGCGACGATCGTGGCGACCGGCGGGGTGGAGTATCGCGGGCCGGAGTACGGGTACGGCAGCGACCCGCGTATTCTCACTCAGCAGGAGTTCGAGGCCCGGCTGTCGGAGGGGGAGCCGCCGCAGTCGGTGGCGATGATTCTCTGCATCGGCCCGGCGGAGCGGTACTGCTCCCGCATCTGCTGCACCACGGCCGTCAAGAACGTGCTCGCGCTCAAGAAGGCCAATCCAGAGGCGCAGGTGACGGTCATCTACAACGACATCCGCACTTACGCTTTCCGAGAGCGGCTGTACGACGAGGCCCGGCGGCAGGGGGTGGTGTTCATTCATTACGAGTTCGACCGCAAGCCGGAGGTGACGACGGGCGAGCGGTTGCAGGTGCGGGTGTGGGAGCCGAGTCTGGAGCAGGAGGTGGTGTTGGAGCCGGAGTTGCTGGTGCTCAGTATGCCGGTCGTGCCGCCGGAGGGGGTGGACGCGCTGGCGACGCGGCTCAAGGTGCCGTTGGATCTGGACGGGTTCTTCCTGGAAGCGCACGTCAAACTGCGCCCGGTGGATTTTTCCACCGACGGGGTTTTCCTGGCGGGGATGGCGCACTATCCCAAGTTTCTGGACGAGACGATCGTTCAGGCGCAGGCGGCGGCGGCGCGGGCGTTGACTATCGTCAGCAAGGATGTGCTGGAGGTGGGCGGTATCGTGGCGCAGGTGGACGCGGAGAAGTGCGTCGGCTGCCTGACTTGTGTCCGCATCTGCCCGTTCCACGTGCCGCAGATTCGGGCCGATTTCAGCGGGGTAGGGGGGATCGTCGGGGCGGCTTATATCGAGCCGGCGCAGTGTCAC
This sequence comes from Anaerolineae bacterium, assembly GCA_027079895.1. GTDB lineage: Bacteria > Chloroflexota > Anaerolineae > B4-G1 > B4-G1 > JALWUZ01. The sequence continues at coordinate 157 of JALWUZ010000797.1, read as the reverse complement.
GGCTGTGGGGTCTGCGTGGCGGAGTGCCCGGCGAAGGCGATTCAGTTGGTGCATTACCGGCAGGAGCAGATCGAGGCGCAGATCGAGGCGTTGGAGCCGGAGTTCCGGCCGGTGGCGGCGGTGTGAGGGGAGGGGAGCCCGCCGGGCTGTTCTTCCG
>JALWUZ010000796.1 GCA_027079895.1 Anaerolineae bacterium | reverse complement strand
CCCCAGGGGACAGGCGTCCACACACGCGCCACAGCCGGTACAGGCCGCCTCGTCCACGCGGGCCTTCCCGCCGACCATGTGAATCGCCCCGACGGTGCAGGCCGCCGCGCACACTCCGCACCCGCGACACACATTGGCGTCAACCCAGGCTTTCTCCATCGCCTCACCCCCTTATGCCCTCTCGAAAGAGGCGACCGGGCGCAGATAGAAACGTTGCCCCTCGTACTCCGCCTCCGCCAGCCGCCCCTGGGCCACCAGACGCCGGACGACTTCCCAATCCGCCCCGGCCCGCGCCAGGAACTCCGTCACCGCCTCCTCCCGCATCGGGTGGACGGCGGTAATGCTCAACAGGTCGTCCTCCACCGCCCCGGTGAAGGCGAAAGCGTTTCCCTCGTACCCGATCAGGTACTCCACCCGCGCCACCGACTTGCTCAACACCTGATACGCGCGGTTCAGCGCGGCCTCCGTCGGGGGACGCACCCACTCCTCCGCCGGGGGGCGGGTCGGGATCGAGAGATAGGCCGCCGCCGGACGCAGGCTGCCCAGGAACTCCGCCACCGCCGACACCGACTCCTCCCCGTCGTTCAGCCCGGCGACCAACATCGTCTCCGTCACCAACTCCCCGCGATACTCGGCGGCGAAGGCGGCCATCCCATCCAAAATCGCCGCCAGGCGCAGGCTGCCGTGAGGCCGGTCAATCCGCCGCCAGACCTCCTCCTGCACCGCGTCCACCTTCAGCGACACCCAATCGGCCATCAACAAGGCCGCCCGCACCTCCTCCTGCCAGATGAGCGACCCGTTGGTGATGACGGCCACCTTCACCCCCGTTGGCTTCAACAACTCCACCGCGCGGCCCAGATTCACGTCCAACGTCGGCTCGCCGTCGGGGACGAAAGTCAGATACTCCACCGGCTCGCCGGACTCCCGCGCCTGCGCCAACTTCGCCTCCACCTCCCGCGCCACCTCCTCCGGCGCGTAGAACTCCTGCCGCCGCACCTGCATCTGGATGGTGCGGCCCAACTGGCAGTAAACGCAGGAGTAGGTGCAGCGTTTGGGAGGGATGTTGTTGACCCCCAGGCTGCGCCCCAATCTCCGCGATGGGACCGGCCCGAACGCGATCATCGGCTCACCTCCTCGACCACATCCGCCAGCGCGGGGATGGCGTCCCGCTCGAAGAGCGGCACCCCCTCGGCGGCGTACCGCCCCGGCCCGACGGCCCCGACCACCGTCCCGACGAACAGATCCGCGTCGTCCGGCAGTCCCCGCAGGCAGACGATGCGGGGGAAAGAGGGCTCTTCCTTGAACCCCTCGACCAGCACCAGGTCGGCGTCCAGGTGGGCGACCACCTCCGCCAACTCCGGCGGACGTTTCCAGAACAGAGCCGCCTCCTGGGGGGTGATGATCGCCACCTGCTCGACCACCTCCCCCAGAACGGCGGTGTCCTTCCCCGCCGTGTCCAGGGGATGGCGGTGGCGCGTATGCTTGACCACCGCCACCCGATGCCCTCTGGCGGTCAACTCGCGGGCCAGGGCGTAAGTCAGCGTCGTCTTGCCGCTGTCCTTGTACCCGACGACACCGAAGATTTTGGCCGTCATTCCGCCAGGCGTCCCAACCGTCTCTCCACCTCGGCCAACTGCTGCCGCAACGATTCCGCTTCCTCCCGCAGCCGGCCGACCTCGTCGTGCTCGTACTCCCCTTCTTCTGGGATGTCGCCGTGTCCGTGCTCGACGCTTTCGTGACACGGCTCCGCCCCCTGCAACTCGCCGCCCAGGAACATCTCTAACGAGCGGCGCACGGTGCCGTAGGCTCCGGTCACCGCCTGCACCCCGAACTGCTGGAAAAAGGCGATCGCCCGTCCCCCCATCCCGCCGGTGAGCATCACGTCCGCCCCCTGGGAGTGGATGAAACTGGGCACCTGTCCCGGCTGATGGTAGTTGTAGAACGGGTTGGGGAGGCTCTGCACCTGCTTCACCTCCCGTCCGTCCAGGTCAACCAGGACGAAGTACGGGCAGCGACCGAAATGGGGGCTGACCACACTGTCCAACCCGTTCGCGTTATCCGCCGAAACTGCTATCCGCATCGCTCAACCTCCCTTTTCCAACTTATCGAGACGCTCCAAGACCTCGGCCAACTGCTGCCGCAGGTTGCCGGCCATCTCCTTCAGGGCGGCGATCTCCGCCTCACGCGAGGCAGTGGCCGCCACCCGGCGACCCATGCCCATTCCCATCCCGCGACCGCGTCCCATTCCGTGCCCGCGCCCCATCCCGGCGTGGTCGGGTGCGCTCGCGCTGCCGGAACGGGGCAGCCGTCCCGCCTTGAACTCCTCGACAGCCTGCCGCACCGTCCCCTCGCCGAAGAGGTAGACCGGCACGTCGGCGGCCCGGAACACATCGAAAGCGTTGGGGCCCACGTTGCCGGAGACCACCGCCTCCGCCCCGCGCTCGATGACGAACTGCGCGGCCTGAATCCCGGCCCCGCCGGAGGCGGCCGCCGCCGGATTGGTCACGGCCTCGAAATCCAGCGTCTCCGTGTCCACGAAGATAAACGTCTGACAGCGACCGAAGACCGGACTGGCCGGGGCTTCCAGGTCGGTGCCGTTGGATGTCACCACGATCTTCACTTGCCTTCCTCCTAATGAAAGGTATAATCGGATTTGTCCGGTGGATGGGGGAATCTCTTCCCCCATCCAGTGGCCCAGGGGCGGGCGATGGCGCGTCGCGGTGCAATCGCCCGCCCTACTCCTCTTGCTCTAGTTCCTCGATGCGCTTGCTGATGGCCTCCAACTGCTCCTGAAGCCACTCCGCCTGCGACTTGAGGACATCCACCTCCTGCGCCGGAGTCGGGGGCGCACCCCAGGCCGGAGCATATCCGTAACGGGCCCAGCCGGGGGTCCCGGTGGCGTAGTACTGATGCCGCCAGCCCCAGCCGCCGCCACGACCGCCCCAGGCC
>JALWUZ010000795.1 GCA_027079895.1 Anaerolineae bacterium | reverse complement strand
CTCCGCTGCCGACATCGCCTGGGCCCCCGCTTTCGCGGACGGGACGACGCTGGCCGACTACCGCGTCACGCTCTACCAGGTGGACGACGATCACGACGGGCGCACCTCGTCCTCGCTCTCCGGCGACGCCGTGACCACCCCAGCGGAGAGCGTGCAGATGATCATCCTCGAACCGTGAGGAACACCAGAATCAACACAAGGAGGGATCCGATGAAACGTTCACTCTTGCTACTCGTGCTGCTCACGCTCATCGTCGCCGCTTGCGCTCCCAGCGCGACGACGAGCACGGCCCCTGCGTCCACTGCGGAGGCGACGGAGGCGACGGAGGCGACAGGGGCGACGGAGGCGTCGGCCACGGTCGCCCCCACCGCCCCGTCCGAAGCGGGGGGCGGTGAACCGACGATGGCGACCTGCCGGGCCTGGATTCAGGAGAGCCACAGCCTGGACTACTCTAACCACGACTGCCAGGAGCACGCCGACATCCTGCGTTCTGTGGAGAGCATGGGGGGCGGCGTCATCCCAATCGGCGAAAATCGCTTCTTTATCGTCTGGTTCCCGGAAGGATGGGAGCGATCGTCCGACCCCGAGGTCATCTTTACCATCCACGGCAACGGCGGCTGCGCGGAGAACAACTTCAAATGGTGGAGTGAAGTGGCCGAGGCGCACGACTATGCGGTGGTGGCGTTGCAATATGCCGAAGAGGATGTGGCCGATACCAATCCCAGGGAAGACTTTGTCTTCGACCGGGCCGATGCCGTCTACCCCAACCTGGTCGCCGCCTACGACGAGTTGCGGGCGCATTGTCCGCTCGACAACGTGCCCATCGTGCTGCACGGCTTTTCGCGAGGCGCCGCTATGAGTTATAACCTGGCCCTGATGGACCGGAGCGCGAAAGGACGGCGGCTGTTCGCGGCCTTTATCGCCGATTCGGGCGGCACCGGCCCCACCGGGACGGGCGACACGCCGCCCGGCTACCTGGAGAACGCCCCCCCGGACGTTTACCAGGGCGCGCACTTCTGGCTCTACTGCGGCATGAAGGATGAGGACGGCGTGCGCTGCGACGACATGGAAAAAGCCCGGCAACTCATCCAGGCCCACGGCGCCATCGTGGATGAACTGTACGTCAGCCCCACGGGCGGGCACGGTATCTTCATCCGGGGACGGGATGAGGCTACCACTCCGGCCATTGACGCTATGCTGGCCTACATTGACGCCATCGAATACTCAGAGCCTGCTCCCGGCCCGACCGAGGAACAGTCGCCCGCTCCCACCGCCACGCCGGCGGAAACGTCCTCTGCCGAGGGCGGCGCGGCCCCCACGCTGGCCTTTTGCCGGGCCTGGATTCAGGAGAGCCACAGCCTGGACTACCCTGACCACGGCTGCCAGGAGCACGCCGAGGTGCTGAACTCCATAACCGACAACGGCGGCGGCGTCATCCCCCTCCCGGACGGTAAATTCTTCATCGCCTGGTTCCCCGACGACTGGGAGCAGCAATCCCATCGGACGCTCATCGTCACCCTGCACGGCAGCGGCGGCTGCGCGGAGCGGGTTTACCAGTGGTGGGCCCGCCCCGCCGCCGAGCGCGGCTACGCCCTGATTGCCCTCCAATACGCCCGCGCCGACGCGACCGCCGAAGATGGGTACGCCTTCGACGACGCCGACCAAATCTACGACAACCTGCGCACCGTCTTCGCCACGCTGCAAGCCCATTGCCCCCTCGACGACACCGTTGTGGTCTATCACGGCTTCTCGCGCGGGTCGGCCCGCTCCTTCGAAATCGCCCTCCGCGACCGGGCCGCCGACGGCATGGGAGTCTTCGATGCCTTCATCTCCGATTCAGGCACCGGATTCGCCGAAACCGAGGGGGAGATGCCGGACTACCTGGAGACGGCCGGCCCGGACGCCTACCAGGGAGCGCGTTTCTGGCTCTACTGCGGCGGGGAGGATCACGATGGACAGACTTGCGAGGGAATGAAGCGGATGGGCCCGCTACTCGAAGAGCGCGGCGCGACGGTGGATACCTACCGCTACGCGCCGGGCGGCCACGGCGTTTTCTCCACCGTCAAGCCCGGCAGCCCGCCCAGCGCGGCCCTGGAGGCTATGCTGTCGTACATAGACAGCCTGTCGAATCAGTAGGTGGTGCCCGGCTGCGTGATCATCGTCCAGGGTGTGGAAACGCCACGCCCGAAAGGGCGTGGCGTTCAGGAACAGAGTGCTCTTCACCTGTCAGACGCCGGTCAGGACGACGAGATGACCCTGGCGGCTTGGCGGAATCAACGGCCATAGATTGCCTCTCGAGTTAGGGGGCGAAAATGGGGCGCTTGCAGGGGATGGGCCAGCCATTGATCTATCAGGTTCGAGGTCTGCGTCGAGGGTGATGGTTCCAGGAAAAGGATTACCCGCGCCCGCGATGTACGCGCTGCGACATGACGGTACTCGCGGGGAATCTCGATGACCTGTCCCTGGACATTGGCATAAAATTCAACCGTCTGCATTGGTCTTCCTTTACTTTCTGAAAACTCCACAAACCGACGCCTGGAACTCACCTGGCAAGTGACATGATATGGCAAATGGGAGAAAAGGTCAAATGAGGAAAAAATTTGCTGTTGCTTTGCTGACTGCTTTCTTGCTCACAGTGACCGGCTACGCCTGGGGGCAGAGCCTGACCGCCGAGCCGACGCCGCCGGTGCCGCCCCGCATCACAGTCCACGCCGACCAGAGCCTGGGCCGCATCAGCCCCCTCATCGCCGGCGTCAATCACCGCTACCTGAACGACGGGGACGGCGTTTGGGACGTGACCGCTGGTCAAGTGTACAGCCAGGTCATCACCCGAGGGCTGGAGATTGGCCTGCCGGTGCTGCGCTTCCCCGGCGGGAGCGTATCCAGCACCTACCACTGGGCCAACGGCATCGGCCCGTCGGAGACGCGCCCGCCCAGCATTTCGGGCTTCACCGGCGAGCCGGTGACCAACACCTACGGCTTCGATGAGCAGATGCTCCTCGCGGAGCAGATTGGGGGCACCTCGAACGTGGCGGTCAACTTCGGCACCGGCACGGCCCAGGAGGCCGCCGCCTGGGTAGCCTACGCCAACGGCTCCACGACCGACACGACCACCATCGGCGTGGACGAGTTGGGCGTGGACTGGGGCACGGTGGGGGAGTGGGCCGCCCAACGGGAGGCCAACCAAGCCCGCCTGGGCGTGACCCCTCATCCCTACCAAATCGTGTACTGGGAAGTGGGCAACGAGTTGTACGGCGACTGGGAGTTTACCTGGAGCCACGACGCCACCGCCTACGTTCAGGGCGGCACGGCCTGGCAGATGAATCAGCCGGTAGTCCGTGCCGACGACTGGCGGGACCGGGCCTCTAACTCGAACGGGCAGCCGGACCAGATCTTCTATGTCCTCTACCCGCCGGTCGTGACCGGCACCCAGATCATCACCGTGGACGGGACGCTCTGGAGCGCGGTGGACGACCTGAACACCGTCGGGCCGGGCGCGGAGGTGTACGAGTTCGACCCCCGCAAGGGCGAGATTCGCTTTGGCGACGGGACACACGGGCGCATCCCGCCGCTGGGCGCGGTCATCACCGCCACCTACAACTCCGGCCCCCACGATAGTTTCGACGACTACTACGCCGCTATGAAAGCCGTGGACCCCGACATCGAGGTCGGCAGTTGCTACACCGCGACTGACTTCTTGCAGGCGATGGGCGAGACTCACCCCTACGACTTCGTGGTTGAGCACTTCTACAATCCGGTCTCCGGCGTGAACCTGACCCAGGCTTACCTGGACGCGATGGCCGTCGCCCCGACCCGGCAGCAGGAGTTGCAAGACCTACGGGACCGGATCAACCTGTACGCCGGTTCCCAGGCCGACCAGATCGAGATCATCGTCACCGAGTACAACATCCAGGCCTGGCACGGCCCGACGGACCACTTCGGCATGTCGTTGGCGCAGGGAATCTATGTGGCCGATATGCTGCGCATGCTCGTTCAGGAGGACATCCCCCTGGGCGAGATTCACTGCCTGAGTTGCAACGGTGACGCGGCTATCCTGGGCGAGTCCCCCGAATTCGTCATGCGCCCGGCGGCCTACGCCTTCGAGTTGTACAATCAACACCTGGCTCCCTTGCGAGTGGAGTCCGCCGTCTCCCCCGACCCCATGCTCCCCAACGGAGTGCCGGCCCTGGAGGTCATCGCCAGCACCGAGACGGACGGCCGCCGTCTGACCCTGCTGGTCATCAACAAGAACATGACGAACACCATCACCTCCACCGTCGCCATCAGCGGCTTCACGCCGTCGCCGGCGGCCACCGTCTGGACGCTGAACGGCGAGTCCATCACCGCCTACAACGAGGCCGACCACCCCGACGACGTCACTCTCGACCGATCGTCCGTCGGCGGTGTGAGCGAGTCGTTCACCTACGCCTTTCCGGCCCACTCGGTCACGCTGATCGAGATGTCGGCAGCGTCTACCGCGACCCACACGCTCTACCTGCCCCTGATTTTCAGGAACGCGGACCTGTCCCGGCCGCCGCTCACGCCCCCCGGCGGCACGCTGCTCACCTACATCCCTTCGGAGGAGGGGGACATCGCCGTGCAAGTCCGACTGCCGGAGACGGCCCGCTACGACGACGGGGCCGGCATCATAGTCGAAATCGCCACCTTCCTCACCGGCAGCGGCGATTTCTACAGCAGCCTGGACGCCACCGAGTTGGGGCTGATTCAGGTCGCCTACCTCTGGCCGGGCACGACTTCCTCCACCGGAGCACGCAGCGGCGGGACCTACGATTACGGCGGCGAGGCGTGCATCCGTGCCCTGCGCGACGTGCTCCGCTACGTCAGCGGCCAAATCCCCGACCGGGACGGCTACTACCTGGCGGAACGTCTCGCCATCCCCCCGCTGACCGACCAGGTGGGCCTGTACGCCTTCTCCCACCCCGGCATCGCCGCCGTCAACGTTCTGGCCCTGTACGGCGATGAGATTGACGGCGTGCGCTACTTCATAGGACGGGAGAACCCCACCGCCGACACCCTCACCGCCGTTGAAGTGGGCTATTTCGACGACGCGGGGCAGACCGTCCTGAACCCCCTCTACTACTACCCCGACGACTACGACCCCATCACCATCACCCTGGACTACAGCAGCATCCGCTGGGACGCCGACTATCGAGACTCAGAGCGGGGCTACGTGGGGCGGCCCTACTTCGACCTCAACGGCAACGGCGTCTTGGACGGCGGCGATCACCCCCTGGGGCCGAAAGTCCCCACGATGTACGACAAGCGGTTCTACTCCGCCGCCCTCACCCGGGCGTTGCTGGATAACGGTGCGCTGCCCCGAACCGCCTGGCCTCCCGACCTGGGCGCACCGGCCGAGGCCGCCGACCTGTGGGCCTACCGCTCCACGCCGCGCCGCTACTCCCGGTTGGCGACCCAGGCCCCAGACTTGAAAGTGATGCTGGTCTTTTCCAGCCGCGACCACGTCCAACCGGCGGAGGACAAGCCCCACATCCACCAGGCTTACGACGGCTTCTACCACGGAGCCGGCCTGTGGACGCGCCTCAACCCCGACCAGGTTTACGTCGCCGCCCTCGACGCCGCACTGGGGGCGCAGGTCGCCGAGCATCCGGCGGATACCGAACCGGCGGACTGGATGACGGTCGAATCGTGGGGCAGCCCGGACACCGCCGCCGCACGCAGACTGGTCCCCCTGGCCGCCCTCGCCGAGATGGCCGACCGCACCCACGAGGACAACTGGGCTGCTGATCTGGAGCAGGTCTTGGTGAATCCCCAAGCCAATATCAATTGACGAGGAGGTTACGATGAAAAGGTACATGACTTTGTGGCTGTCTCTAGTTTTGCTGGGGATGACGGCCCTGGCACTGGCGAGCGTCCGCGCGGCAAGCGGCGGCCAGACCACCTGGACGACCGACACTCTGGACGACTTTGTACAGGGGACGATGGACGGCGTGGATGTCTGGAGCGCGCCGGGGAACGTCCGCCTGGACCGCCGCTGGCCCTCCGCCGTGCAGGTGAACGACGACACGACCGAGGACCAGGTGGACCCGCGCCTAGTGACTTTCGTCAGCAGCAGCGGGGGAATCACCACGACCTACGTAGCGGCCGTCTGGGAGGACGGGCGGAATACCGAGCACTGCCCCGACGTCTACTTTTCCCGCAGCGCGGACGGCGGCCAGACCTGGTCGGCCAACGTGATGGTCCAGGACCCCTGCGACCCCAACGACCCCCCTTACGACGACTGTGCCTGCCTCTACAGCCCGGACATCACCTTGCGCCAGGCCGACAACAGCCTGTGGGTCGTTTGGCAGCAAGACCCCAGTTACGACCACATCGGCCCCGACGACGGCGACATCTACTACTCCGTCAGCACCGACGGCGGGCAGACCTGGAGCACCGCTACCGTGCTCTACGACGGCAGCGGCCTGCAAGTCAACCCCCGCATCGTCTCGGCCTCTTCGGGCTACCTCTACGCCGTTTGGGAGGATGAGCGTGACGACAACGGCGACATCTACGTCAGCCGCTTCAACCCCGCTGTGGACACCGCTTGGAGCACGCCGCTCAAGATCAGCGACGACACGACCGACGCCGAACAGAAGGAGCCGGCCCTGACGGTGGACTCCGCCGGCAACGTCTACGTGGCCTGGGGGGATGAGCGAGAGAAAACGTATGGCGATGTTTACTTCACCCGCTGGCTCCAGGGGAGCGCGTGGAACGCCGCCGCCTGGAGCGACAATGCCCGCCTGAGCGATTCCAGTATGGATTGGGAGGACGATGTCGCCCTGGCCGTGGCGGCCGACAATACGCTCCTGGCCGCCTGGCGGGAACGGGTGCCGACGGGCGCGACCTACGACTGGCAGATCGTCGCCGCCCGCAGTCAGGACCAGGGGCAGACCTGGAGCCGTACCGTAGTCAACCGCCTGTACGACGCCGCCGCTTCCCTGTCTGACTATAGTTCTCCGGCGCTGACCGCGGGCCCCCAGGATCACGTCTACGCCGCCTGGGTCTACTGTCCGAACCCGACCGGCAACATCGCCAACCTGCTTTTTGCCCAGAGCCCCGACGGGGGCGCGCACTGGACCGAACCGCAAACCATCAGCCTGCCCCCCGACAGTACGGACGAGACCACGCGCCCGTCCCTGGCCGTGGCCGCCGGTGGGCGGGTGGTCGCCGCCTGGGATGGCTATGGCAGCGGCGGCTTCGATGTCTATGCCGCCGCCTACCCGACCAACCAGTACCTCCCTGCCGGGTCATACATCCGCGAACTGGACGCTGGCGGGACCGCATCCTGGGGGACCATCGCGTGGACTCTGGGCGCGTTGCGGAAGGCCGGCGCCCCGTCAGCGGGCAGCGGCCCGGTCTTCGCCACCCGTTCCCGCACCGACGCATCCGCCGACTGGACGGACTGGTACACCTACACCGCCTCCGGCGCGGACATCCCCCACCCCGACGGGCGCTACCTCCAATACCGAGTGACGTTTGCCTCCGACGGCAGCACGACGCCCCAACTGGACCGGGTGGACATCACCTACGAGCCGCTCTGGTGCGCGTACCAGGTCTTTCTGCCCCTGGTGGTCAGGAACTACGACAGCGACACCATTGACGTCACCAAATTGGTCGAGACCAACGATGACATCCTGGGCATCAGCGCTCTCAGGCCCGACCCCTACGCCGACGCCATCGCCGCCGGGGCACGGGTCGTCAACCTGGAGCCGATGGACACCTTTTTCGCGCTCTGGGTCCCCGATGGCTACGAGGAGATGGAGGACCGGCGGGTGATGGTCATCGCTCACGGTCACGGCGGGGACGCCTACCGCGAGATTGGACTGGAACTGAACTTTCCCGGCGACCCTGACTACGCCATCGTCGCCATCCAGTGGTGGACCGGCGTGGACGATGTGATGTACAGCGGGCAGCAGTTCTACGACTTTATGGACGTGGCCCTGCGCTACATGGAGTACAAGTACCACACCCAGTTGGACAAGTGCGCCCTGCGGGGTTGGAGTTTCGGCTCGGAGATCAGTTACGAAGTGACTTATCTCGACCGGGTTCAGGGAGGCCAACGGCTGGCTTTGACCATCAGCCATGACGGCTTCATGCGGCCCGACCCCGACGAGATGGCGGTCGGCAGAGAGTTCACCCAAAACCTGTACGACGGACTGTACGGCAGCGACGCCTTCAGCGGCACCCACTTTTACCTCTACACCGGCGAGGCCCACACCAACATCACCAACACCCAGCAGGTGATCACCGACTTCGGCGGGACGGTGGAGCGCATGGTGGTGGATGCAGAAGCCGGACACGACGGCTTTTACATCCATCCCCAATACCACGAGGAGGCGTTGAACATCTTCTACCGATTGACACCCTGACGAAAATCGAGATAATAGGCCGGTGGAGGTGAACAGCCGTTATGAGCGAGTACCAATACTACGAGTGGCGAGCCCTCGACCGGCTTCTCACTCCTGAGGAGCAGGCCGCGGTAAACGAACTATCCAGCCATATCTACGTGACGGAATCGTATGCGAGCGTCACCTACAACTGGAGCGACTTCAGGCATGACCCGATTCAAGTGTTGGAACTCTACTTCGATGCCTTCATCTACCTGACGAACTGGGGCAGCCGACAACTGGCCTTTCGTTTCCCCAAAGACCTGCTGGACACCCGCTCGGTCGAACCATACCTGGTGAGGTACTTCGTTGACCTGCAACCGGGCGGCGAGTACTCGATTCTGGACATCACTATGGACAACGAGGACGCGCTGGGCTGGGTCGAGGGTGAGGGCTGGCTCTCGTCGTTGAGTCCGTTGCGCGGCGACCTGCTGGAAGGCGACTACCGGATGCTGTACCTGGCCTGGTTGCGGGCCTCCGAACTCGACGATGCCCACGAGGACAACCTGGAGCCTCCCGTCCCGCCCGGCCTGCGAGAACTCACGCCCCCGCTGGCGAGTTTCGTCGAGTTCTTCGCCCTGGACAAGTACCTGCTCCAGGCCGCAGCCGAGGCCAGCCTTCCCTGGCGCCCGTCGCCGACCGTCCCGCCGGAAGAGGCCATCGCCCGCCTTTCGCCCGCCGAGCGCGACGACTTTCTGGTGCGGCTGGCACGCGGCGAACCGCTCCTGTCGCTGAAACTCAACCGCCGCCTGCAAGAACTGAGCCGCTCGCCCCGACCGACGACCGCGCCGGCCCGTCGGCGCACGTGGGGCGAGTTGCTGAGCCGCGCCGCCCAACTCCGGCGCGAGGCGGAGTGACGCGCTTATGTGTCACCGGAGTAGCCACGAAATCCCACCCAAGACACAACAGGAGGAGGTGCCATGCTCCAATTCCCGTACCTCACCGAAAGCCTGATTCGCCAGTACGCCACCGACCGCTCCTTCGAGCGCGGCGTGGACTACTACCGGAGCGGCGCGGTGCTCTCCGTGATTCGGCGCGGGCAGGAAGTCCAGGCCGAGGTCGCCGGCAGCCGGTACACCCCCTATCGTGTACACATCACCTTCGGCGACACCGGCATCTCCGAGACCTTCTGTAGTTGCCCCTACGATTGGGGCGGCATCTGCAAGCACATCGTCGCCGTCCTGCTGACCTGCCTCCACGAACCGGAGAAGATCGAGGAACGCCCTCCGGTCGAAAGTCTGCTGAGCGACCTGGACCGCGACCAACTGGAAGACCTGGTGCTGGCGTTGCTGGAGTCCCGTCCTGACCTGACGGATACCATCGAAGCGCATCTGGCCCTCACCGCGGCCCGGCCCTCCGCCGCCGAAACATCGCCCCGCCGCCCCCCGATAGACC
>JALWUZ010000794.1 GCA_027079895.1 Anaerolineae bacterium | reverse complement strand
CTCGCCCAGCAGCCAACGGTCTGCGCCGTAGAAAATCGCCGTGTTGATGACCAGTCCGGCGGCGTTGACGGCGAAGAACTGGACGAACTGCTTGCGCAGCGGCTCGCCGCGCGTCTCCGGGTAGACCCACAGCCGGTTCCAGATGAAATTGCTGATGACGGCGGTGGTGAACGAGCAGCCGTTGGCGAGCACCTTCGGGAAGCCGGCCCACTGCACCAGCAGGTTGAGGATGCCGAAGTCAATGACCGCCCCCACCGCCCCGACGATGGAGAACTTCACGAACCGCGCCGCCTCTTTGCGGCTGACGCGCCCTCTGGCGAATGAAACGGCCAACCGTAACCTCCTACCTTCCGTCCGTAGATTCCGCCCCGCCTGTCCCCGCCGCCAGCCCCAGCAGCACCCCGACGAACAGGTGGACGTTGTTCACATACAGATTGTCCAGCCCCGAATGGACGGCCAGGTGCGCCCACGCCCCCAGCAGCCCGATGGCGACGCCGCGCTCCAACCCGACGGTGCGGCGCGTCGTCCGCCAGGTCTGCCACAGCACCGCCGCCCACAGCAGCAGATAGGCCGCCAGCCCGACGGCTCCCGTCTCGGCGGCCAGGTTCAGGTAGTAGTTGTGGGCGTGCCCCAGCGGAATCGGCCAGTTGATGAGGGCGAAGTCGCGGTAGGCCGGTTCGTAGCAGCCGAACCCGACCCCCGTCCACGGGTGATAGCGGAACATCTCCAACGCCGCCTGCCAGTGCGCCAGCCGCTCGATGACGGCGTAGTTGGCGTCGTTGATGCCCACGCCGCGCACGTCGCTGAAGCGCACGTAGGCGGTGAACCCGGTCAGGCGGGCGGCGACGGAGGCGGGGAGCAGGTGGGCGCCGTACAGCAGGCCGAATCCGGCGGCCAGCACGAGGAGCAGTGCCACTCCCCAACGGGCCCGGCGCGGCCCGGCGACGGTCATCACCGCCAGGGCGGCGCCGAATCCCAGCCACGCCCCCCGGCTCCACGACATCACCAACGCGCTCCCCAGCACCAGGGCGATAAGGAGGAACAGGCCGGCCCGCAGCGCGACCCGCCGCTGGGCCGCCATCTGCCGGACGCTTTCCAGCGCCACCCCCACCGCCAGCGAGAGCAGCATCCCGATGAAACCGGCGTAGGGATTGGGCTGCTCGAACGTCCCGTAGGCGCGGTAGATCCCCTCCCCCAGCGACGGGATGGCGAAGTGGTCGGGCCCGTAGCCGCGCAACCCGAACTGCCAGATTCCCACCCCGGCCTCGAACAGACCGACGCCGAGCACCATCCCCAGCAGCCAGGGGAGACGGCGGCGGTCGAGATGGGCGCGGGTAAAGAGGTACAACAGCACGACCTGCACCCACTTGACCAACTCCGGCAGCCCGTAGACCGGCAACTCCACCGCGTCCCACAGCGAAAGCCAGGCCGCCCCGACGAAGACGAGCAGCGGCAGGAGCAGCGGGGAGGGGGGCCGACGCACCTCCCGCCGGGCCAGCATCCGCGCCAGCCAGGAGGCCAGCGTCAGCGCGACGAACACCTGGGCGATTTGGGCGGGCACCTGGGGGACCTCCGCCCGCAGGTAGGCCCACAGCGGGGCCAGGAAAAGGGTCAGCCCCAGCCCCACCAGCGGCTCGCTCACCGTCGCCGCCCCGCCGACGGTCAACAGGACGAACAGAGCCCCCTCCAACGGGGTAAGCCGGGCCAGGAGCAGCCCGGCGACGGCGGCCAGCGTTACCCCGATCGCCGTCGCCGCCGCTCGGCGCAGGTCGTCGTGGCGGGGGATGTGGAGCACCGGCATCGTCAACAGCGGAAGCGGAGGGAGGGCGTCACACCTTCCCTCGGAAGTACTCGATGGTGCGCCGGAGGCCCTCCTCCAGCGACACCTGGGGCGACCAGCCCAACACCCGCCGCGCCTTGCCGATGTCCGGGCAGCGCACTTTGGGGTCGTCGGCGGTGCGGGCGTCCGTCGGCGTGACGAACTCGATCGGCGAGTCGCTCCCCGTCAACTCCAACACCTTGTGGGCGAAGTCGAGAATGGTCATCTCGTCGGGATTGCCGATGTTCACCGGCGTGACCTCGTCGGATTGGAGCAGGCGGATCATCCCCTCGACCAGGTCGGAGACGTAGCAGAAAGAGCGGGTGCGCGAACCGTCGTCGTACACCGTCAGCGGCTCGCCGCGCAACGCCTGGCAGATGAAATTCGGCACCACTCGCCCGTCGTCCATCCGCATGCGGGGGCCGTAGGTGTTGAAAATGCGCACGATGCGGGTATCCACCCCGTGATAGTTGTGGTAAGCCATCACCAACGCCTCGGCGAACCGTTTGCTCTCGTCGTACACGCCGCGCGGCCCGACGGGGTTGACGTTCCCCCAGTAATCCTCGTGCTGCGGATGCACCAGTGGGTCGCCGTACACCTCCGAGGTCGAGGCCAGCAGGTAACGGGCCCCCTTCGCCATCGCCAGCCCCAGCGTCTTGTGCGTCCCCAGAGCCCCCACCTTGAGGGTCTGGATGGGGAGGTTGAGGTAGTCCACCGGACTGGGGAGGCTCGCCAGGTGGAGCACGGCGTCCAGTTCGCCTTTGATGAAGATGTAGTTGGTCACGTCGTGCTTGATGAATTGGAATCGCTCGTGTCCGGCCAGGTGAGCGATGTTGTCCACGTTGCCGGTGCTCAGATTGTCCATTGCGATGACTTCGTGACCGTCGGCCAGCAGCCGGTCGCAGAGATGGGAGCCGATGAAACCGGCCCCTCCGGTGATGAGAATGCGCATCTCGGCCTCCTGAAACGGAATCCACAAGATTATACCGCAAGGCGGCGAAATTGCCCACTGTTGACGACGCGGGGGTTCGAAGCAAACACCTGGCTCATAGAGTAAAGAGGGGATTGAGGGAACGGGGGAGGCCGGTAAGTCGTGGGGGGTTGGCCGAGCCGACGCGCCCCCTCCGGCACGCCCGAAACGA
>JALWUZ010000793.1 GCA_027079895.1 Anaerolineae bacterium | reverse complement strand
TCGGCTTCCAGCAGGCCGGAGGGGAACACCGCCGCCAGCCCCCGCATCGTCGCCCAGGACGCAGCGGCCATCAGCGCGGCGGCCAGCGTGGACTCGAACACCAAGTGCCACAGGCCGTGCCGCCGCAGACGGCCCAGTCGCCGCCGGGTGAGGTACAACATCGCCAGGGCGTGGACCGCCAGTTTGCCGGAGTTGACGAGCACCAGCAGCGGCAGCGTCAGCCGTCCCAGGTACCAGACGGACAGAGCGGCCAGGGCGTAAACGACCGTCGCCCCGACCCCCACCAGGGCCGGGGTAAGGGTGTCCTTACGGGCGTAGAAGGCGAAGATGAGCGGCTGGTCCACGGCGGCGAAGAGCAGCCCCGGCAGGGCGCAGCGCAGAGCCTCCGCCGTCGCCAGCGTGTCCGCCGGGGTGAAGTCCCCGTGCTCGAAGATGAGGGCGACGATCGGCCGGGCCAGTATGTACAGCCCCAGTGTGGCCGGGATGATGAGCGTCAGCACCAGCCGCAGCCCCTGGGCGAGGGTGGCGAGGAAGGGGCCGCTCTCGTCCGCGCTGGCCTGTCGGGAGAGGGTGGGCAGCGTGGCGATGGAGACGGCGGTCACGATCAGGCCGAGGGGGAACTGGATGACCGTTGCCGCGTACTCCATCCAGGAGATGGAGCCCTCTCCGACCCGCGAGGCCAGGTTGTAACTCAGGAGCACCGCCAGCGTGTCCACTCCCAGGCCGATGAGGATGGGGATGTACAACCCGACTATGCGCCGCAGGGCGGGATGGCGCAGGTCAACAGCGCAGCGCAGGCGGGCGTCACGGAAGCCGGGGAGTTGGAAGAGTACCTGGAAAGTGGCGCCGGCCAGGAGGCCGACGATCATACTGCGCACCCCCAGGAGGCGGCCCAGCAGCAAGGCCATCAGCACCACTCCGGCGTTGAAGATCGCCGCCGTGAAGGCCGGGAAGGTGAACCGTTTGAGGGCGTAGAGCCCGCCGGAGAGGACGCTGGAAAGGCTCAGGAGAACGACGGCGGGGAGCGCGAGCCGCAGCAGCCCGACGGTCAGCCGCAGGTACGGGGTGGAAAGTCCCCCCACCAGCAGGCGCACCAGGAGGGGGGCCAGCAGTTCGCCCAGGAGGACGAGGGAGGTCGTCAGCAGGAGGATGACGTTGGTCAGGACGCTGAGCAGATACCAGAGTTCCTCCCGCCGTTCGGGGGCGGTGTAGTCGGAGAGGACGGGGATGAGGGCGGAGTTGACCATCCCGCCGACGAGGAGGTCGTAGATCGTGGTGGGGAGGCGGAGGGCGGCGTTGAGGGCGTCCACGTGCGGCCCCGCGCCGAACAAGCCGGATTTGACCATTTCGCGCACCAGCCCCAATACGCGGCTGGCGACGTTCCCCAAAGCGATGATTCCGGCGGCCTGGGCCACGTCCGCAGCCGGGGCGACTCTCTCGGCACTTTCCTCCACCGTACCTCCCGGCAGCATTGTACCGGTTTTGGTAGTTTTGGCAAGGGCCGGATCTGCGGCTGCGAACCGCACTCTCCGAATCGCCCGCACCGCAACCCGAATTTGCCAACTTCCCCAATGCTGGTATAATACCCGCCGCGCCACCCTAGCTCAACCGGCAGAGCAACCGCTTCGTAAGCGGTCGGTTTTGGGTTCGACTCCCAAGGGTGGCTCAGTCTCCGACAAGCCCCGTCATCGGGGCTTTCTTTCTGTACCGGACGAGGCGATGGTGATCTCCCCTCCCCCACGACGTGACCCCTGGCGTATGGCCTGGCGGCTTGCTACCGGCGACATCGCTCTGGTGGTGATGACGCTGGGCATCGCCGCCGGGTTGCTCATCGCCGGATACCTGCCCCAAATGCCGACCTCAGACACGCCGGCCGATTACGCTCAGTGGCTCTCCGAGGCCCAGGCTCGCTTCGGCCCGGCGACGGATACCCTGCGGGCACTGGGTCTGTTCGGCATCACCCGCTCGTTCCTCTTTCGCGCTCTGCTCTCGTCGCTGGGCGGCTGGCTGTTGCTCCGGCTCATCGCGGAGGCCGCCGCTCTCCGACAGGGATTCTCCTGGGCGCGGCTGCCCCTCGCGCTGGCCTACGGCGGCGGATTGCTGCTCCTGGCCGGGTTGCTCATCTCCCATCTGTGGGGCTGGCGGGTGGCGGGGATTGTGTTGCAGAACGGCGAGCGCGTCTCCCTCCCCGGTGGGCGGCAGTGGGTCGCCCGTTCGCCGGAAGGGGAAACGGTGATTCACAGCCCCGGCCTCGTGACCACCGTCGAGTCGCAGGGGCCGGGGGTGCGAGTCGCGGCCACCGACGCCGGGCGGTCGCTGCTTCTCCACCTGCCCGATGGGGAGCCGGTCGCCGAGTTGAGCGTGCCCCTGACCGAGGACCGGTACTTCGCCATCCCGGATGCCCGGCTGGTCGTGCGGCTCTCCCCGCGTCCGCCAGCGGAGGCCGAACCGCCCGACCGCCGGGGAGAGGTGCTCGTCCAGGTCTATCACAGCCCCTCCGGGATGCTGACGGCGGAGACGGTCATCGGCGCGGACACCGTGCTGCGGGTGGACGGGGTGACGCTGAGGTTCACCTGCGCTCCCTACGTCCGCCTGACCGCCGTTTTCAACCCCGGATTGTGGCCGAGCGTAGCCGGAATTTTGTCGCTAGTGGCGGGGATGGCCGGGTACGTCCTGGGGCCGTACCTCCCGCGACGGTCCGCCGAGGAGTCCGGGGAATGAGCGGGACGTTGCTCTGGACGGTGATCGCCGGGTGGTTGCTCCTGGGCTCTCTGGGAGTAGCGGCGCGCGACCGGCAACAGTCCGCGTCGGTGGGGATGCTCCTCTCCTGGGCCGCCGGGGTGGTGCTGGCGGTCGGCGCGGCGACGGGCCCGGCGGCGACGTTGCGCCTGTTGCTGATGGCCGCCATCGCCGCGCCGCGTCTCAGGCGGGCGGAGACCGTCTGGGAGCATGGATTGGCCTTGTC
>JALWUZ010000792.1 GCA_027079895.1 Anaerolineae bacterium | reverse complement strand
GTTTGGGGGTGGGGGTGGAGGTGACGGAGACGGAGATCTCGGCGACGGCCAGGTCGTAGGTGTCGTCGGACTCGCTGATGGAGACCAGGTTGGTCACTCTGATGTAGTAGTTGCCGTCGTAGGCAGCCTGCCACTCGGCCTTGCTGGCGAACCCGCCGCCGCTGTCGTTGTCGGCGACGACCAGGTTGCCGTCCTTGTCGAACACCTCCAGGTAGGTATCCACGCCGGACAGGTTGCTGGTGGAGGCGCGGTAATGCCGCCCCGTCTTGACGTAGAAGGAGAACCAGTCCTCGTCGGAGTCGGAGGGGACGAAGTTGGCGTTAGTCGCGCTGGCGGAAGTGGCTACCGGAAAGATGTAGGCGGTCTCGCGGGTGTCGTTGGGCTCGTAGGCGTCCGCGCCGGGCAAGGGGGTGTTGGTCGGCGTGGGGGTCGCCGCCACCCGGTTGATGTCCAGGCGGTAGTCGGCGGTCTTGGTGACGACGATGCTGGCGGCCTCGACCCGCAGGTAATACTCCGATTGATTGGCCGTCCAGGAAAGGGTGGTGCTGCTGTCAGAGGCGGAACTGGTCCCGACGTACTCGCGGTCGGCATTGTAAAGGGTCATAATCAATTTGAGGCCGTCGTTGTTCCAGATGGTCAGGTTGGCCTCGTACTCGCGCCCGGACTCGGTGCTCAGGACGAAGTAGTCGAGGTCGTCGTAGGGGTCAATGTCGGCGGTGACGGAGGATGGGATGTCAACGCCGGTGGCCTGGTCGAAGGAGTCGTTCGGCTCGTATCCGTCCACCAGGACCGGGGCGTAGCGCGGGGCGGCCACCGTCGCCGAGAGGGAGGCGAAGAGGGATAGTATCAGCAGCGCACCGACCGTTATCAGGATGTGCTTACGTCTCATCAGCCACTCCTCCTCAACGGTTGCAACTATACCACAAACGGGGCAGACTTCAAGCAGGGGAAGAGGGTGGTTAGCGGACTTTGCCCCTTTGTGGTAAAATAGCCCCAATCTTTTGTAAGGAGGAGAACGTGCGTAAACTTGTGTTACTGCTCAGTGCGCTGCTGTTGCTGGGCCTGCTGACCGGGTGCGGGACCGGGCTGGTGTCCAATACGCCGACGCAGCCCCCGTCCCCTATGCCGCAGCCGTCGCCCACGCAGACGGAAGAGGCGACCGAGCCGCCGGAGCAGGGCGGAGAGGAAGCCGTGCTCCCCTCCGGCGAGGCTACCTGTGTCGCCGACCCGTTCGATTTCCCCGTCGAATCCCGCATACCACCGGTGACGGACAGCGATCACGTCCTGGGGCCGGACGACGCCACCGTCACGCTCATCGAGTACGCCGATTTCCAGTGACCGGCCTGCGCGGCGATGCACTCGCTGCGAACGTATCTGTTAGATACGTCGGACAATCTGCGCTTCGTCTACCGGCACTTGCCGCTGATGAGTATCCACGATAAATCTCTCATCACCGCCGAGGCTTCCGAGGCCGCCGCCGCCCAGGGTAAGTTCTGGGAGATGCACGACCTGTTGTTCGAGCGGCAACGGGATTGGCACAGCCTCTCCGAGGCGGATATGGAGTCCAAGTTGGTCGAGTACGCGGAGGAACTGGGCCTGGACACGGAGCGGTTCTCTCAGGAATTGAGCGACCACGTCTACCGCCAGCAGATCCTCGACGGGTACAACGACTACAAGGAGTACGGCCAACTGGCGACCCCGACCTACGTCGTCAACAACATCTTCTACCCCACCGACGCTTTCGGCGGGTTCGGGATGCTTCAGGGGTTCATCAGCCTGGTCGAATTGGGTGATCACGTCTTCACCGAGCCGCCCCCCCAGGTCATTGACACCGACAAGGACTATCAGGCCACCATCGAGATGGAGAAGGGGGGCGAAATCGTCATCGAACTGTACGACGACCTGGTGCCGGTGAACGTCAACAACTTCGTGTTTCTGGCCCAGCAGGGGTGGTACGACGGGGTTTCGTTCCACCGGGTGATCCCGGGCTTTGTGGCCCAGTCCGGCGACCCGACCGGCAGCGGGCTGGGTTATCCCGGCTATCGCTGCGACGATGAGATTGTCCCCTCGCTGGCCTACGACAAGCCCGGCGTGGTCGGTATGGCGAGCGGCGGGCCCGGCACCAGCAGCATCGGGAGTCAGTTCTTCATCACCTACGACGCCCTGCCCCAACTGGACGGCAATTACACCATCATCGGGCAGGTGGTGGAGGGGATGGACGTGGTGAACGATCTGACGCCCCGCGACCCCTCCCAGGGGGGCAACTTGCCGCCGGGGGATGTGATCAAGACGATCACTATCGAGGAAAATTAGTCTCCGCAGGACACGAGGCCGGGTTCTCGCCAGAGGGCCCGGCCTTGTCTTTTGCCGAAGCGTTGTTGACTTCCTGTCGTTTCATGCTACACTTTTCGACCGGTAGTATCCACAACGGCAGCCACGCCCACGGGGGAAAGAGATATGCGCAGTCGGACATCGCTCATTCTGATGATCGTGCTGGTGCTCTCGTTGACCATCGTCCCGGCGGGACGCGCGGCCCGGCAACTACAGGCCCGGTCGGTCATCACCTATCCCACCGACGGTATGACGGTCAGCGGGGCGGTGGACGTCATCGGCATCGCCACCCACCCGAATATGAATTTCTATCAACTGCGGTTCGCCGCCGGGCCGGAGCCGACCGGCGACTCGCAGTGGATTGACTTCGCCATCGTCGAGGGGGTCCAGGTGGACAACGATGTGCTGGGCACCTGGGATACGACCGTCATCCCCGACGGGCAGTACACGCTGGCGCTGGCGGTCTGGGGGGTCAACGATGCCTCCAGCCCTTACGTCTTCTTCGTCCGCCACATAACGGTGAACAACACTCAGCCGGTGCCCTCCCCCACACCGGAGCAGCCAACGCCGGTGCCACTGCCGACCGCCGTCCCCGCCACGCCGACCCCGGTTCAGGTGGAGCAGCCCCCCACCC
>JALWUZ010000791.1 GCA_027079895.1 Anaerolineae bacterium | reverse complement strand
GGGCACGTCGTCAACTCGTTCTACGGTAACATCCATCATGGTCTATGCTCCCTCCTCGCTGTTTTGTCCTACGAGGGGAAGCATACCAAATCTGGAAACCTTTGTCAAAAATCAGCGAAATGCCTGTGTGTTGCTTTCAGTATCCTCGAACGGATCGAATGGGCTGCGACGACTGCTTACTGTCAGGCTGATTTGCTTCAGAACGATCTTTCAGTATCCTCGAACGGATCGAATGGGCTGCGACCGATATGCACATCTCGCGCGTAGTCGTCAACGACCAGCTTTCAGTATCCTCGAACGGATCGAATGGGCTGCGACGTTACTGTGAACGAAAGCGAAATCAAGAACCTTGTTCTTTCAGTATCCTCGAACGGATCGAATGGGCTGCGACAACATGCGACTCGCAGAAGTAGTCGCTGAAGCACAACTTTCAGTATCCTCGAACGGATCGAATGGGCTGCGACACCCCTTGCTCTTCCTGACCGAGGATGACGGCGCAGCTTTCAGTATCCTCGAACGGATCGAATGGGCTGCGACCAGCTACAATGAGATTACTGGTGAAGTCAGCTATCCCTTTCAGTATCCTCGAACGGATCGAATGGGCTGCGACTGGGCTGCTGTAGTTGCGCCCGGCGCAATTCAGACTACTTTCAGTATCCTCGAACGGATCGAATGGGCTGCGACATGCCTTCGCCGCCGCCTCCGCCATCGGACAGTGACTTTCAGTATCCTCGAACGGATCGAATGGGCTGCGACGCAGGGTGGATGAGGTCGCACTGATAGTGTTGCGCCCTTTCAGTATCCTCGAACGGATCGAATGGGCTGCGACTCTTCGGGTTCTGGCGCGATGTGGCCTCATACACGCCTTTCAGTATCCTCGAACGGATCGAATGGGCTGCGACCTGCACGACCGACGGACGCATAGTGGTACTGATGGAGCTTTCAGTATCCTCGAACGGATCGAATGGGCTGCGACTTGCACTGCGCCTGCAACAAGAAGCACGTGATCTCCCTTTCAGTATCCTCGAACGGATCGAATGGGCTGCGACATGGGAGATGTGCTTTGAGCGAGAACCGTCGCGCAACTTTCAGTATCCTCGAACGGATCGAATGGGCTGCGACGATTACGCCGATATACAAAGAGCACGCCACAGACGAGCTTTCAGTATCCTCGAACGGATCGAATGGGCTGCGACGTGATTATGATGACGATGAGATGTCTTGTTCCACGTCTTTCAGTATCCTCGAACGGATCGAATGGGCTGCGACCGTGATTCATCTTGGTTCGTCCACTTCCGCCCATCCGCTTTCAGTATCCTCGAACGGATCGAATGGGCTGCGACTTCGCCCGTCTGCCGGTTTGCGTTTCCTGGCACAAACCTTTCAGTATCCTCGAACGGATCGAATGGGCTGCGACCACACCGTACTTGCTATTGCCGATGACACAGTGCCGCCTTTCAGTATCCTCGAACGGATCGAATGGGCTGCGACCGTCCAGGCGGACGAGGGGCAGCCGCCCGCCGGCCACTTTCAGTATCCTCGAACGGATCGAATGGGCTGCGACACGACGATGAGGGAGGAGATCACCCGCATGCGCGAGTCTTTCAGTATCCTCGAACGGATCGAATGGGCTGCGACCTCCTGCCAGTGCTTGGAGTGGATTCGCACTATCCTCTTTCAGTATCCTCGAACGGATCGAATGGGCTGCGACTCATGCCTCCGCTACACTTCAAGTTGCTGTTTCCTGCTTTCAGTATCCTCGAACGGATCGAATGGGCTGCGACAGTTGCTACCTGCCGACACGTGGCGTGTTACCGCTGCTTTCAGTATCCTCGAACGGATCGAATGGGCTGCGACCGGTGTGGGTGCCCGGTGCCAGAGCAACTTTTAGCAACTTTCAGTATCCTCGAACGGATCGAATGGGCTGCGACCATCACAGACTACACCGAGGTGGAGTGCCCACACTGCGCTTTCAGTATCCTCGAACGGATCGAATGGGCTGCGACGTTGCCGCCTCTCCTGTAGTAGTCTCTCGGTTTCAGCTTTCAGTATCCTCGAACGGATCGAATGGGCTGCGACTGGCAGTACGCCTGTGACCGGCCTGTGCGACCCCTATCTTTCAGTATCCTCGAACGGATCGAATGGGCTGCGACCCCCGGAGCAGCACACGCTCAAGAACACTGGGGAACTCTTTCAGTATCCTCGAACGGATCGAATGGGCTGCGACAACGCCTCGTCGCCGTACACTCTGTACTCCTCGTACCCTTTCAGTATCCTCGAACGGATCGAATGGGCTGCGACTTGTGGGGGGCTCCTGGGCGCAGGGAGTCATCAACTCTTTCAGTATCCTCGAACGGATCGAATGGGCTGCGACCGCAACTCCACATATCGTCACCCCAGGCACTCCCTGACCTTTCAGTATCCTCGAACGGATCGAATGGGCTGCGACCGGCTAGTGACGAGGCGCACACGCTCATCTTCCACACTTTCAGTATCCTCGAACGGATCGAATGGGCTGCGACACGAGACGCAGGACTTGAATCAGGCGCAAATCCAGACTTTCAGTATCCTCGAACGGATCGAATGGGCTGCGACGCGGCCTCGGCGACGACCTCCTCACGTTTGTTGTCGACTTTCAGTATCCTCGAACGGATCGAATGGGCTGCGACCCACCCCACTCCGGCACGGGTACATCCTTGACCTGACTTTCAGTATCCTCGAACGGATCGAATGGGCTGCGACAGGAACACCAGGTACGGGGCAACGTCATTCTCTTCCCTTTCAGTATCCTCGAACGGATCGAATGGGCTGCGACAGGAGAAAGGAGTATGTATCAGAAGATCATCATCGTTCTTTCAGTATCCTCGAACGGATCGAATGGGCTGCGACGTTCGCAGGATTCGGAGGATGACGATGGACACACCGCCTTTCAGTATCCTCGAACGGATCGAATGGGCTGCGACCAGATTGTGGCTGGTGGCCGTGTGATGGCTCTAGTACCTTTCAGTATCCTCGAACGGATCGAATGGGCTGCGACGCCCGCCAGCCCTGGCCGCCCGGCCACTCCAACGCTCTTTCAGTATCCTCGAACGGATCGAATGGGCTGCGACATCGCGCCCTGGACGGAGCCCGCTACGACGTAGAACCTTTCAGTATCCTCGAACGGATCGAATGGGCTGCGACTACTCTGTAAAGAGAAAGAAGCCGCGCGCCGCACGACTTTCAGTATCCTCGAACGGATCGAATGGGCTGCGACTCACTGTTACTTCAGACATTTTGAGCCTCCACGCGACTTTCAGTATCCTCGAACGGATCGAATGGGCTGCGACTTCCAAGCGCAGACTGGGGAACATAGAACGTAGCGACTTTCAGTATCCTCGAACGGATCGAATGGGCTGCGACCTCGCTTGGGGGATGTGTGGCAAGATGCCGCGCCTCTTTCAGTATCCTCGAACGGATCGAATGGGCTGCGACACGTCACTCTCGGCACTATCGCCGCGATCGCTGCGACTTTCAGTATCCTCGAACGGATCGAATGGGCTGCGACTGCCTGCTCCGCCGAATCCGGCGTTAGCCCCAGGTCGGCTTTCAGTATCCTCGAACGGATCGAATGGGCTGCGACGTTCGACATCTGCTTCCGCCTCCGCTTCCACCAGCGCTTTCAGTATCCTCGAACGGATCGAATGGGCTGCGACAAGCCAACAGAATTCGCGTCGGTCGAGCAGTTGAAGGCTTTCAGTATCCTCGAACGGATCGAATGGGCTGCGACACCCGCCCCAAATCCCCGGCCTCCCCGCCGGGGAATCTTTCAGTATCCTCGAACGGATCGAATGGGCTGCGACTGTTGTCGTCGTCAGTGATGAGAATAATAACGTCGCTTTCAGTATCCTCGAACGGATCGAATGGGCTGCGACTGCCCCCCACGCCCCGGCCACGCGCATGGTTTGAGGCTTTCAGTATCCTCGAACGGATCGAATGGGCTGCGACAATCCGCGAGCGGCCCTGCGGACGAAATTGTCCGTACTTTCAGTATCCTCGAACGGATCGAATGGGCTGCGACAGTACCCTCGGACGGGTCGAATGAGTTTGCACTTACCTTTCAGTATCCTCGAACGGATCGAATGGGCTGCGACCCGCGCCCACCACCGCCGCAGTCCCGCCCGCCAGATCTTTCAGTATCCTCGAACGGATCGAATGGGCTGCGACAACGGATTGAGCGGCAGTTCGGCGGCACTCTCCCGGCTTTCAGTATCCTCGAACGGATCGAATGGGCTGCGACTGCGATGCAGCAGGCCAGCTCGGAGTGGACGTTGACTTTCAGTATCCTCGAACGGATCGAATGGGCTGCGACACCTCGTTCGCCGTTGAGCACGTCCGGCTTGGCGAGCCTTTCAGTATCCTCGAACGGATCGAATGGGCTGCGACGGCCGTACTTGCTGTTGACGGTCACTGGCGGGAGCTCTTTCAGTATCCTCGAACGGATCGAATGGGCTGCGCGGCAAATCGCCGACACTTCGGCCTCCAAGCGTGAGAGCTCTTTCAGTATCCTCGAACGGATCGAATGGGCTGCGACCAGGGTTGCGCCTGGCGCAACTGATACTGAATTAGGGCTTTCAGTATCCTCGAACGGATCGAATGGGCTGCGACAAAACAAACGTCCCTAACGTCCCTGTGGGTAGCCAGTCTTTCAGTATCCTCGAACGGATCGAATGGGCTGCGACCTGAAAGCCGTCCGACGGCCCGGCGACGCCATCATCGCTTTCAGTATCCTCGAACGGATCGAATGGGCTGCGACGGTATAATCTTGGACACAGAACCTCCTTCTGCCTGATCTTTCAGTATCCTCGAACGGATCGAATGGGCTGCGACACGTTCCGCAGTGCGCCGTCGGTGGACGGGTCATACTTTCAGTATCCTCGAACGGATCGAATGGGCTGCGACTGCCGGTACAGCCATAGTGCCAGCCGTGCGGTCGCCTCTTTCAGTATCCTCGAACGGATCGAATGGGCTGCGACAGTCTCCCAGGGCAACACGCAGGGCTTCTAGGAAAGCTTTCAGTATCCTCGAACGGATCGAATGGGCTGCGACACTTCTACCATGACGTTAAGGAGTGGTGCGCTAAGCACTTTCAGTATCCTCGAACGGATCGAATGGGCTGCGACTGCGCCAGTACAGAGGACTTCAAGAACCTTGCCTCGACTTTCAGTATCCTCGAACGGATCGAATGGGCTGCGACGTGGAAGGTCATCTCACGCCTGACCCAGAGAGCGGCCTTTCAGTATCCTCGAACGGATCGAATGGGCTGCGACGCTTACCATCTCTGTGTAAAACTTCTTCTTGCCAAGCTTTCAGTATCCTCGAACGGATCGAATGGGCTGCGACCGCACTCTTCCTAGAAGAGATGTGTGTCGTTGACAACTTTCAGTATCCTCGAACGGATCGAATGGGCTGCGACAGCCATGCTCCGCTGAGTTTGCGCCTAAACATAGCAACTTTCAGTATCCTCGAACGGATCGAATGGGCTGCGACCATACAATTACTGGCCCAATGACGAGCGCATTGATGCTTTCAGTATCCTCGAACGGATCGAATGGGCTGCGACGCCTGCGTAGCCTAGCCAGCTGTGTGGGTGGCAGGACTTTCAGTATCCTCGAACGGATCGAATGGGCTGCGACTGGGCTGACGATATTTGCCCTTGCAGCCCTATCCCCTTTCAGTATCCTCGAACGGATCGAATGGGCTGCGACGACTACCCCCCGACGCCGGTGAATTGAATCACCCAGCTTTCAGTATCCTCGAACGGATCGAATGGGCTGCGACCCTGCCCTATATGCGGCGAGCGCTGCCGCGTGGACACTTTCAGTATCCTCGAACGGATCGAATGGGCTGCGACATGGGGCGCTTCCGTCCAGTCAGTGCGTAGTCTGGACTCTTTCAGTATCCTCGAACGGATCGAATGGGCTGCGACCGCAGACTCGCCTCCATCGCCTCCTCCAGCGACTCCCTTTCAGTATCCTCGAACGGATCGAATGGGCTGCGACAACTGCATTGTACAGCCACTACAAAGACTGGTGCCACTTTCAGTATCCTCGAACGGATCGAATGGGCTGCGACGATTCCTCCTTTAGTGCCTGAGAGGTCAGACCTCTTCTTTCAGTATCCTCGAACGGATCGAATGGGCTGCGACTGCCGAATACTTCAATAAGGTAGGGCAATACTGGCAGCTTTCAGTATCCTCGAACGGATCGAATGGGCTGCGACCTGGGTATTACTATGCATTCCGGGGCGACGATGGGCCTTTCAGTATCCTCGAACGGATCGAATGGGCTGCGACGGGAGAGCCAGGTAGCCGAACGCGGAAGTATCTACCCCTTTCAGTATCCTCGAACGGATCGAATGGGCTGCGACTCGTGACAAGCACACGGCGAGGGACGGAGAGCACGGACTTTCAGTATCCTCGAACGGATCGAATGGGCTGCGACTTCTCCCGAAAGATCAGTTGCAACAGATGTGGGCGGCTTTCAGTATCCTCGAACGGATCGAATGGGCTGCGACGCAACTCGCCACTCCGACCGCCTGCCTGTGCCCCCTCCTTTCAGTATCCTCGAACGGATCGAATGGGCTGCGACTTCCGCCGTTTTCGGCGCATCTGTGTCGGCCGCGGACTTTCAGTATCCTCGAACGGATCGAATGGGCTGCGACGCGGGGCATCGCCCACGCGGGCGTGCCCATCGCCCCTTTCAGTATCCTCGAACGGATCGAATGGGCTGCGACATGGTATCGTAATCGGTGCTGGTCAGGTCAGCATCGCTTTCAGTATCCTCGAACGGATCGAATGGGCTGCGACTCCAGTTTGAGCACCTGGCCGGTCAAGTGCAGTGCCCTTTCAGTATCCTCGAACGGATCGAATGGGCTGCGACACTTGCTGGTCGGTTCGGTA
Organism: Anaerolineae bacterium; assembly: GCA_027079895.1. Lineage (GTDB taxonomy): Bacteria > Chloroflexota > Anaerolineae > B4-G1 > B4-G1 > JALWUZ01. Next base: position 2,922 of record JALWUZ010000791.1, on the reverse strand, counting down.
CAGCATACTCATGGCGGCTTTCAGTATCCTCGAACGGATCGAATGGGCTGCGACACATTGACTTCGGCCGCAAGGGTAGTGAAGTGTTCGCTCTTTCAGTATCCTCGAACGGATCGAATGGGCTGCGACAAGCCGGAAATATGCACACCGCGCCCGCGAGCCCAACTTTCAGTATCCTCGAACGGATCGAATGGGCTGCGACTGACGGTGTGCGTTCTCTTATGCACGTCCCAGACACTTTCAGTATCCTCGAACGGATCGAATGGGCTGCGACCGTATAGCGACGTGTGGTGGGCTACCGGCGACCTATCTTTCAGTATCCTCGAACGGATCGAATGGGCTGCGCCCCCTACGCCTACGCCTACCTCAACCCTCGTTTACGGCTTTCAGTATCCTCGAACGGATCGAATGGGCTGCGACTACTGTGCCTGGTGGCCGTGCGATGGCTCGGATACCCTTTCAGTATCCTCGAACGGATCGAATGGGCTGCGACTCCAAACAATGCAGGGTGAAGACGGACGGACGTCGGGCTTTCAGTATCCTCGAACGGATCGAATGGGCTGCGACTCCGCGAACGACGTGACGGTCTCCGCCCCGCGCCACACTTTCAGTATCCTCGAACGGATCGAATGGGCTGCGACCTTCCTGACTTCGCCATCATGCCTCTCACCAACGACCTCTTTCAGTATCCTCGAACGGATCGAATGGGCTGCGACGCGGCGTAGCGAGCACACCACGCCACAACTCCCGCGCTTTCAGTATCCTCGAACGGATCGAATGGGCTGCGACCACAGTGCGTACAAGAGCAACGACGCGCCGAAAATATCTTTCAGTATCCTCGAACGGATCGAATGGGCTGCGACTTCAGAAAAACGTCCAGGTCACGTTTGACTTGTGCGCTTTCAGTATCCTCGAACGGATCGAATGGGCTGCGACCCCATCGCGTTCAGGCAATCGCTGGCTCGTCCCACCTTTCAGTATCCTCGAACGGATCGAATGGGCTGCGACCCCGCCTCCGACGCAAGCCGCAACCAGGAACAGCAACTTTCAGTATCCTCGAACGGATCGAATGGGCTGCGACGTATCCGATGAGCATCAGAACAAGTGAAGCAAAGAACTTTCAGTATCCTCGAACGGATCGAATGGGCTGCGACGCTCTGCTGAAAGGATATGTTGATACGCCCTGCCCCTTTCAGTATCCTCGAACGGATCGAATGGGCTGCGACGCCCACGGAGGGCGGCTCGTCGGGGGCGATACCGCCGGCTTTCAGTATCCTCGAACGGATCGAATGGGCTGCGACCTGAACAGCGAAGGAGGGTACTATGGCGAAGGTAAGCTTTCAGTATCCTCGAACGGATCGAATGGGCTGCGACAAGCCGAAGCACCTACCTTCCCCAACTTCCGGCTTGCTTTCAGTATCCTCGAACGGATCGAATGGGCTGCGACCAGGTTGCTCAACGCGATAAACTACCAAGTGCTCATCTTTCAGTATCCTCGAACGGATCGAATGGGCTGCGACAGGTTGAAAAGCACGGCCGGCATTGCTCTGTTTCTCCCTTTCAGTATCCTCGAACGGATCGAATGGGCTGCGACACGAGATACCTACTCAACTTGTGCGCGAAGTCAGAACTTTCAGTATCCTCGAACGGATCGAATGGGCTGCGACTTGAAAGAACTTGAGTTGCGCCTGGCGCAATAGGGCTTTCAGTATCCTCGAACGGATCGAATGGGCTGCAGTGCCCGGAGCGTGTCGCACACCCACTTCATGTGGGCTTTCAGTATCCTCGAACGGATCGAATGGGCTGCGACAGTGCCTGTCAGAGCCTGCGTGAAGCGTGAGTTCCACTTTCAGTATCCTCGAACGGATCGAATGGGCTGCGACGCCTTCCTGTGAGCCACCTGCTTCTGCTTTGTGCATCTTTCAGTATCCTCGAACGGATCGAATGGGCTGCGACTACCTGCCCTATGTGCGGGGCACGCTGCCGCATGGACCTTTCAGTATCCTCGAACGGATCGAATGGGCTGCGACGCCAGACAATCAGCGCAGAAGGAGTAGGAGAAGGCGTCTTTCAGTATCCTCGAACGGATCGAATGGGCTGCGACGTGTCCCGCGACAACCCTCCAGGCTGTATGCGCACGGCTTTCAGTATCCTCGAACGGATCGAATGGGCTGCGACACAGGACAGAATACAGCGAGAGCCAAAAGAAACGCGACTTTCAGTATCCTCGAACGGATCGAATGGGCTGCGACGAAACCGGTCCCAGAGCCAGGTCAACGCGGCAACCACTTTCAGTATCCTCGAACGGATCGAATGGGCTGCGACCAGTCGGAGTAGAAAGAGTTAGGCCGGCCTTGTGCGGCTTTCAGTATCCTCGAACGGATCGAATGGGCTGCGACCCTCACCAGTATCAGGGTCAACGATGAGAGCCTCATACTTTCAGTATCCTCGAACGGATCGAATGGGCTGCGACACTCCGTGAAAAGGAAGAAGCCCCGCGCCGCCCGACTTTCAGTATCCTCGAACGGATCGAATGGGCTGCGACCTAGCCTAACTTGCAGACCTGACGCCCCCACCGTGCCTTTCAGTATCCTCGAACGGATCGAATGGGCTGCGACACTTGATGAGCTCGATCCTCGTCCAGGGATCATCACTTTCAGTATCCTCGAACGGATCGAATGGGCTGCGACTCGTGACCTGGGAGATTGCCAAAGATACCCTTCAAGCTTTCAGTATCCTCGAACGGATCGAATGGGCTGCGACACTAGTTGCGCCTGGCGCAACTATTGGCACCTACTTGCTTTCAGTATCCTCGAACGGATCGAATGGGCTGCGACCACGCAAGTACTGTACGATGTGCTGATACAGCACAACTTTCAGTATCCTCGAACGGATCGAATGGGCTGCGACCGGAAGCGAGAG
>JALWUZ010000790.1 GCA_027079895.1 Anaerolineae bacterium | reverse complement strand
CCGTTCACCATCACCATCACGGCCAGGGACGCCTACGGCCACCGCGTCCCCTACACCCGCCCGGTCGCCCTGAGCGACAGCACCGGCACCATCAGCCCCACCGTGAGCGGCAACTTCGTCGGCGGCGTGCTCACCCAGACAGTAGTCATCTCCGCCCCGCAGTCCGCCGCCCGCATCACCGCCACGCACACCGTCACCCCCACCATCACCGGCGCCAGCGACCCCTTCGACGTGCTCGCCCTGCGGGTCACCAACCTCGACACCGGCGAGCGGTTCTTCACCATCCAGGAGGCCATAGACGACGCCGACACCCGCCCCGGCCACACCATCAGCATCACGACCGGCGTCTACACCGAGAACGTCGTCCTCTCCAAGCGGCTCACCCTCATCGGGGCCGGGAGCGGCGACGACCCCCTCACGGCCACCATCATCCGTCAGGCGGCCAACGCCCCGCTCCTGACCCTGACCGCCTCCGGCCTGCCGACCTCCCCCATCCGCCTGCAAGGACTGCGTCTCGAACCCGACGCCGTCTACGGCCTGGAAATCCCCGCTGGTCAGACCGTCTCCTACCTCACCCTGGACGACGTGCAGGTCGTCGGGGCGGACGGCGACGCCATCGAGAGCGAACTGGGCTTCAAAGTGGACACCACCGCCAGCCTCTTCCACCTCACCGTCACCGACAGCAGTTTCGAGAACTGCGACATCGGCTGGTACTTCGCCAAACACGGGGACTGGGGCCCCGGCGGTAGTCAAGTGCGCTACATCACCGTCACCCGCACCATCTTCAGGGATAACGACTACAAAGGCATCTACGTGGAGAAATTATCCGACGCTCTGTTCGAGGACTGCACCGTGACCCACAACGGCTACACCGATTTCTGGAACAGCCGGTGGAACGCCGGGTTCGACATCAACTTGAAGGGAGAGGAGACCTACCAGAACCTCACCTTCCGCGATATGACCTTCACCGACAACGGCCTGGGGTATCAGGAGGGGGTCGGGCTGATGATCAAGGGGCGGGACGACGGCCCGACCTACGGAGCGCACCCCGCCACGCTGATGACCGTGACCATCGAAGGGGGCCGCTTCGTCGGCAACGAGCGGGGCATCCGGTTCGGCGAGCCGGGCAAGGGGAACGCCACCCCGACCGGCGTCCAGATTCACCACGCCGTCATCACCGGCAACGTCCAGACCTACGCCGGCAGCGACGGCTCCGGGTACGGCGGCGTCGTCAACCACACCCTCTCTCCCATTGACGCGACCCTCAACGACTGGGGGGTGTACGACCTGCCGTCCATCGAGGCACAGATCTACCACCAGGCCGATGACTCCACGACGGCGGAGGTCGTCTACTACGAAATCGCCCTCGCGTCCGACAAGAGCAGCCTGCTGGCGAACGGCATCGCCTCGGCCACCGTCACCGGGACGCTTTCGGGACTGCTCTACCCGGCCGGGCAGGTCATCTCCTTCACGACCAACCTGGGCACGCTGAGCGCAGTCACCGGCACGACCGACGTCAGCGGGAGCGTGGCGGTCTTCATCACCTCGACAGTCGCCGGCCAGGCGACCGTTGTCGGCACGGCGGGGATGGGCGGGAACCATCTTCAGCAGGACACGGTGCCGATCGCCTTCACGACGCCGGGACTGGATCACTTCCACTTCTACCTGCTCCAGAACCAGGTGGCCGGTGAGGGCTTCCCCGTCGCCATCTCCGCCCGCGACGCCGACGACGTCATCCTGACCCGCTTCGACGGGAGCGCCATCCTGACCGACACGACGGGCACGCTCCAGCCCGCCGGCGCGATTCAGTTCCACCACGGCGTCTGGAACGGCCACCTGACCGTCACCCAGGCCTACGTCGGCGACGTGCTCACGGCCACGTATGTGCTGGACGGGGACAAGACTGGCTTCAGCCAGCCCTTCGACGTGGTACACAACCTCCCCGTCACCCTCTCCCTGACCCCGCCGACGGCGGCCATCACCGCCGGGGAGCGAGTGACCTACACCGTCGTGGCGACCGACGGGTACTCCAACTCCTGGGACGCCACCGCCGACGCCCTCTTCCTCATTGAAGACGGGGCCGGCGGCGCGTGGACAGGGCCGGTCTACACCGCCCAGTACTCCGGCACCTGGCAGATCACCGCCACGGTGGACGGGGTGAGCCAGACCGCCGCGCTGCACGTCGAGCGCGGCCCGCTGGCCGGCATCACCCTCTCGCCCGGCAACTACACCGTCACCGCCAGCGCGACCGTCACCTACTCCCTCGCCGCCGCCGACTCCTACGGCAACTCCTGGGATGTCACCGCCGCCGCGACCTACTCCATCCCCATCGCCGCCGGCGGCGCGTGGAGCGGCTCCGTCTACACCGCCGCGGTCGTCGGCACCTGGCCCGTCACCGCCACCCTGGACTCCTTCACCGACCAGGCCACCCTCCACGTCATCACGGCGACCATAGCCGCATTGAGCCTCTCGCCTCCCACCACCGCCATCTCCGCCGGGCAGCGCGTCACCTACACCCTCATCGCCACCGACACCGCCGGCAACTCGTGGGACGCCACCGCCGGGGCCTACCTCTTCGTGGACCGCTCCGCCGGAGGGCAGTGGGACGGGAGCGTCTACACCGCCCGATACTCCGGCACCTGGCAGGTGACGGCGGTCTACGGGGGACTCACGGCCTACGCCACCCTGTCCGTCGCCCCGGCCGGGGTCGCCGGTGTGACCCTCTCCCCCTCCGCCCGGGAGACGACCGCCGGAACGCCGGTCCCCTACACCCTCCGCGCCCGCGATTCCTACGGCAACGAGTGGGACGTGTCGGCGGCGGCGGCCTACGCCGTCCAGCCCGGCGCAGGGGGATGGTGGGCCGGGAACGTCTACACGCCGGAGGTGGCCGGTGAGTGGGTCATCACCGCCACTTACGGCGGCCGGCAGGACACGGCGACGCTCACCGTCCGGCCCGGCCCCGTCGCCGTGT
>JALWUZ010000789.1 GCA_027079895.1 Anaerolineae bacterium | reverse complement strand
CATCTACGCCGTCGGGGATTGGCCCAGGCGGCCCGCTTCTCCTGGGAGCGGACGGCGGCGGAGACCCGCGCGGTGTACGATAAAATCGCCTCGTTCGCTTGACTTTTAATCTGCCTGCGGTATGATTGTCGCTACCAGACCTCACTAGCGCAAGGGAGCACGGATATGCACATTTTAGTCACCGGCGGGGCCGGCTTCATCGGCTCCAACCTCGTGGACGTGCTGATGGAGCAGGGGCACGAAGTCACCGTGTTGGACAACCTGTCCGTCGGCAAAGTCAGCAACATCGAACACCACCTTTCCAGCGATAGATTCCACTTCGTCAACGACTCCATCCTCAACGTCGGCATCCTGGAACGGCTCATCCGTCAGGTGGACTTGATCTACCACCTGGCCGCCGTCGTCGGGGTCAAGTACGTCGTTGACGACCCCCTGACCGCCATCGTCACCAACGTGCGCGGCACGGAGAACGTCCTCGAAATGGCGTTCAAGTACTGGGTGCGGACGGTCATCGCCTCTAGTTCGGAGATCCACGGCAAATCCACCGCCGTCCCCCTGAAGGAAGACGGGGACCGGCTGCTCGGCCCCACCACCGTCGGCCGCTGGTCGTACTCCGACGCCAAAGCGATTGACGAGTATTTCGCCCTGGCGTATGCCAAGAAGGGACTGCCGGTCTCCGTTGTGCGCTACTTCAACGCCTACGGCCCCCGTCTCGACCCCAAGGGGTACGGCAGCGTCATCGCCAAGTTCTTCACCCAGGCGTTGCGCGGCGAGCCGCTGACAGTCTTCGACGACGGTCGGCAGACTCGCTGTTTCACCTACGTGGCGGACACCATCCGGGGGACGATGTTGGCGGCGACGGTCAAGGAGGCGGCCGGGCAAGTCTTCAACATCGGCTCGGACCGGGAGACCAGCATCAACGAACTGGCCCTGCTCATCAAGGAGTTGACCGGCTCCTCTTCGGAGGTCGTCCACATCTCCTACGAGGAGGCTTACGGCAAGGCGTTCGAGGAGACTCGCCGCCGCGTGCCGGACGTCACCCGCGCCCGTGAGGTGCTGGGCTTCGAGGCCCAAGTCCCCCTGGATGAGGGGTTGCGGCGCACATTGGACTGGTTCACCGGAGAAAGTTGAACAAGGACGGGAGAGGAGTATGAATTCGACTAAGTTGAGCCTGTTCTGCGACAAAGTCTTGGAGATGGGCTGGCTGCTGGCGGTGATCATCACCCCCTTGCTGTTCAACGTCTATTCCAGCCGCGTTTTCGAGCCGGACAAACTGACCACTTTGCGCACCGTCGCCCTCATCATGGCCGCCGTCTGGATCGTCAAGTACATCGAGGAGCGCACTCACGGGAAGTACGACCCCGGTTTCACCTGGCGCACGCCGTTGGTGCTCCCGACCCTGCTCACCACCGTCATCTACGTCCTCAGCACCATCCTTTCCGTCACCCCGCGCGTCAGCCTCTTCGGCTCCTACCAGCGGTTGCAGGGGACTTACACGACGTTGGCCTACATCGTAGTCTTTCTCATCATCCTCCAGGGAATGCGCACGCGGGAGCAGTTGGACCGACTGATTACGGTCGTCATCATCAACAGCCTGCCGATTGCGCTCTATGGCCTCATCCAGCACAACAAGTTGGATCCGCTCCCCTGGGGCGGCGATGTGACCCGGCGCGTGGCCTCCAACATGGGGAACGCCATTTTCGTCGCCGCCTACCTGATTATGGCGGTCTTCCCGACCCTCTCCCGCATCGTCGCCGCCTTCCGCTCCATCCTGCACGATGAGGACTCCGGCGCGGCGGATGTCTTCCGGGCGGCGGCCTACATTTTCATCTTCCTGGTGCAGGTCATCGCCATCTGGTACACCAAGAGCCGTGGCCCGATGGTGGGGCTCCTGGCGGGGATCGGCATCTGGAGTTTCCTGGGGATTCTGTCCATCCAGCGGGCCGCCATCCGCGAGCGGCCGGTCACGCCCGCTACCCTGCCCAAAGACCTGGGGCGCGGCGTTCTCTTCGGACTGGGCAGCCTGGGGGCGGCGGTCGTCGTCGGCGGCCTGCTCTACCAAATCGGCAAGATGATCGCCGGGGCGGATAGCAGCGTCCCGGAGGGACTGGCCGCCGGCGGCCTGTTGCTGACTTTCGTCGGGATATGGCTGGGGTTCATCGTCAACCGGCATGGCTGGCGGTGGATGTGGAGCAGTACGCTGGTGCTGGCGATCATCGCCTCCGCCGGTTTCCTGGTCATCAACCTGCCGGGGCCGGTTCACGAGATGGTTCTGAACACCTCGGCGGCTCGGCTGGCCCGCGTCCTTCAGTACCAGGGCGGCACCGGGATGGTGCGTAACCTCATCTGGCAGGGTGCGCTCAAGTTGATACTCCCGCACGACCCGCTCCAATACCCGCCGACGGAGGAGTACCCCCAGGGCCATCGAGACCCCTTCAACGTCCTCCGCCCGGTCATCGGGTACGGGCCGGAGTCAATGTACGTGGCCTACAACCCCTTCTACCCGCCGCTCCTGGGGCACTACGAATCCCGCACCGCCTCGCCGGACCGCTCCCACAACGAGACGATGGACTCGCTGGTCATCACCGGCTTGCTGGGGTTCGCCGTCTATCTGTGGATCTTCGGCGGCGTGTTCTACTACGGCCTGCACTGGTTGGGGTTCGTCCCGTCCGACTGGCGGCGTATGCTGCTTTTCATCCTGATGGCGGCCGGTGCGGTGGTGGCGATGGCGATCGTCATCCCCACCATCGGGCCGCATTTCTTCTGTATCGCCATCCCCATCGGCATCGTCGGCGGGATGTTCATCTACCTGGTGGTCTACTCCATCTCCGTCTACTGGGACCCGGAAGTGGCCACTGAGCACCACCCGTACTACACCTTCATCCTCATCGGCATCCTCTCCGCCATCGTCGCCCACTACGTCGAGATCAACTTCGGAATCGCCATCGCCTCCACGCGCACCACCTTCTGGGCCTACGCCGGATTGCTGGTCGTGAGCGGCATCGGGCTCATCAAAAACTGGGAGCCGACCGCCGTCGAGCCCCGTCCGTCCCAGCCCGACCAGGCGACGGAGGGCGGCCGGCGGCGCAAGCGACGCCGCAAGACCGCTGCCGCCGCCCAACAACCTCAACAGCAGGGGATACCGGCCTGGCTCTGGACAGTCTTCATGCTGGCGGCCATCGGCGGGTTTGTGCTGGGCACGCTTTCCTTCGATTTCGTCACCAACGCCGAGCGGCTCGCCCAGCCGGTCAAGGTCATCTGGCGGGCCCTGACCGTGCTCCCGGCACAGGAAAGCCGTACCTCCTACGGCGCGTTGATGATATTCGCCCTGACCTGGCTGATGAGCGCGGTCATCTTCCTTTCCGAGATGGCGAAACGGGGGCAGTTCCGCGAGCGGAAGGGCGACAGCCTCATCGCCGCCGTCGTCTACCTGATCGTCTCCCTGACCGTCGGTTTCGGATTCGCGCTGGTGCTGGCCAGCAGCCAGACCGCGCTGGTGAAGTTCCAGGCCCAATCGTTGGAGGACATCATCTACTCCGCCGACAAGGTGGCCGGCTTCCTCACCGCGTACTACTGGTTCATCGTGGTCGTGCTGGCGAGCGGCGGGGCGATGTTGTTCCTGCGGGTGCGCCGACGGCCTCAACAGGAGTCGAGCCCCTGGAGCATCGTCGCCGCTGTGGTGCTGGCGGTTCTGGTCGGGGCGACCGCCGTGCTGACCAACCTCACCCCCATCAAAGCGGACATCGTCTACAAGCAGGCCGACCCTTACGACCGGGGCAAGCAGTGGGTCATCGCCATCGAACTCTACAAACACGCCATCGAACTGGCTCCCAAAGAGGATTTCTACTACCTCTACCTGGGCCGGGCCTATTTGGAGTACGCTTCCAGCCTGAAGGACACCACCACCCGCGAGGCGGTGATGAAGGAGACGGAGCGGACGCTGCTCAAGGCCCGCGACATCAACCCGCTCAACACCGATCACAGCGCGAACCTGGCCCGAATGTACCGCCGCTGGGCCGACTTCGCCACCGACAGCGACCAGCGGCTGGCCCTGCTCCGAAAGTCGTCGGAGAACTACGAAATCGCCACCACCCTCAGCCCCCAGAACGCCATCCTGTGGAACGAGTGGGCGATGCTCTACTACTACGGCCTGCACGACAAGGCGGGTTTCAGCCGGGCCATCACCCGCTCCCTGGAACTGGACGACGAGTTCGACCAGACCTGGCTGGTGCTGGGCGACGTGAGCCGTCAGGAGGGCGATCTCGAAAAGGCCGCCGCGTGCTACGAGACGGCGTTGCAGTTGAAGCCCAAGGCCCCCCAAGTCTGGCGCATGCTGGGGGATACCTACATCGCCCTCCAGGAGTGGGACAAGGCCATCGCGGCCCTCAACAAGGCGGTCGAGTTGCAGCCCCGCGCGAAGGACATCTGGAACATCCACCAGGTGCTGGCGCGGCTCTACAGTCAGCAGGAGGAGTACGACAAGGCCCTGGCCGAGGCACAGATGGCACTGGAAAAAGCCCCCGACGACCAGAAGGACAGCGTGCAGCAGTTGGTCAATCAATTGCAGGCCCTGAACAGCGGCCAGCAGTAAGGCGGCCGGCAAACGGGCAGCGGTGGCCGCCCACGAGCAGTTCACGAATCCACAGCAGGTGACGAATGACCGTTTACATCCTCGTCTTCGCCGGGGCGTTGGTGTTGGCCTTCGGCGCGACCCCGTTGGCCCGCTGGCTGGCTCCGCGCGTCGGGGTGATGGACGCTCCTTCGGCGCGGAAAATCCACCATCACCCCGTGCCCCGGATGGGCGGCGTGGCGATCTACCTGACCGTCCTCATCGCCGCCATCGTCCTGGGCGAACGGTACAACTTCGCTCAGTTCGGCAGTATCCTCGTCGGCGCGACGGGGGTCTCGTTCATGGGACTAATTGACGACCGCTGGGGGCTGCGTCCGCTGGTCAAACTGATCGGGCAGGCGTTGGCCGGGCTGCTCCTCTACGTCAGCGGCATCCGCATCGGCCTGTTCGACAGCGAGTGGCTCAACCTGGTGGTCACTGTCTTCTGGGTGGGGTACATCACCAACGCCGTCAACTTCCTCGACAACATGGACGGCCTGGCCGGAGGCATCGCCGGTATCGCCGCCATCTACTTCGCGCTGATGTGCTCCTTCAGCGGGCAGTACCTGGTCGGGGCCCTCGCCGTCGCCGTCTTGGGAGCCTGCATCGGCTTCCTGTTCTACAACCTCAACCCGGCCAGCATCTTCATGGGGGACTCCGGCTCCCTGTTCCTCGGCTTCACCCTGGCCGCCATCGGCATCAAACTCCGCTTCCCCGATAACGTCCAATTCGTCACCTGGATGGTGCCGGTGCTGGTGCTGGGAGTGCCGATTTTCGACACTACCCTCGTCATCATCTCCCGGCTGCGCCGCGGACTGAACCCGGCCACCACACCGGGCAAAGACCACACCTCCCACCGGCTGGTGGCGGCGGGGATGACCAAGCGGGAAGCGGTGTTGACCCTCTACGTCGTCGCCTTCCTCATCGGGCTGGTGGCGACTTTCGTCACCCGCGCCTCCGTCCCGGAAGGGTACACCGTCGGCGGGCTGGTCCTCCTGGCCGGGCTCTACGGACTGTGGCGTCTGGAACGCCCCCCGTTCTTCGACCATCGCGCACAAGGAGCGAGTAACAAATGAAAGGCGTCATCACCATCGCCGGCTACGGCACCCGCTTCCTGCCGGCTTCCAGGGCCATCCCAAAGGAGATGTTCCCCATCGCCGGCATCCCCCTAATCCAACACCACGTGGAGGGACTGGTGGCCGCCGGCATCACCGAGATCATCGTTGTCGTGCGCAACGGCGGCGAGACGGTGCAACGGCACTTCGCCCCGCTGCCCGACCTGGAGCGTCACCTGGAGCGCACCGGCAAGCGGGAACTGCTGGCGGATATGCGCCGCATCTCCCGCATGGCCGACATCGTCCTGGTGCGCCAGTCGGAGACCTTGCCCTACGGCAACGGCTCCCCGGCCCTCGCGGCTCGCCCCTGGCTCTCCCCCGGCGAGCCGTTTTACTACATGTTCGGCGACGACATCATCATCGCCGATACGCCGGTGCCGCGCCAGATGGTGGACGCCTTCGAGCGACTCCACCCGGCGGCGATGGTCGCCATCCAGAGCGTGCCGGAGGAGGAGACCCACCTCTACGGCTGCGTGGAACTCAAGCCCGGCACGACGAATCAGTTATCCCGCATCGTCGAGAAGCCCGCGCCGGGCACCGCCCCCTCCAACTGGGTGCAAATCGGGCATTTCATCTTCACGCCGGAACTGTTCACCGTGTTGACCGGTTCCGAGGTGGGCAAGGGCGGCGAACTGTGGCTCGCCGACGCGATTGACCGGCTGGCGGGCCGCTCCACCGTCATCGTGCAGCCTATCGAGGGGCTGTGGATGGCCGCCGGAGACCCGTTGCGGCATCTCAAGGCCAACATCCAAATGGCCCTGCGGCGCGACGACATGCGGGACGACCTCCTCGCCTACATGCGGGCGGTGGTGGGCGGCTTAGGTTAGTTGCCCGGCGTCGAACGTCGGCAAGGCAGGGTGCGATATGGACAAGCCAGTGCTCGAATCCATACACATCCAGAACTTCAGATGTTTTGAGCATCTCGACATCAACCGACTGGCCCGGATCAACCTCATCGCCGGCCGGAACAGTGTCGGCAAGACGGCGGTTTTGGAGGCCATCTTCCTGCTGCTCGGCGCGGAGAACATCGGCCGGGTCGCCAAGATCGGCCGTTTTCGCGGGCTCGGAGGCCGGAATGGCCCGGTCGGGGATGTCCTGGACCTACTCTGGTCGCCGCTTTTCTATCAACTGCGGACTGCCGGCCGAATCGAAGTCGCCGCTGACCTGAGCACGGGCGGAGAGCGCAAGGTGGAGTTGACCGTGGCCACCGCCCCTTCTCGACCTCTGGCCGTCGGCAGTGACGGTGAGTTACTGAAGCCGGGGGCGACTGCGGGCCAGGTTCTGAGACAGCGGTTCACCGATTCGAACCACGATGAGAGCACCTTCGAAGTGCGGCTCATCGGCGGCGAGTTACATATCCAACCGGTGCCCTCCACCCAACCGTTCCCCGGACATTTCATCTCCGCCCGCCGCCCTCCCTCGCCGGAGGAACTCGCCGCCCTGTTCGGTCAGTTGGTCAGGTCGAAACGGGTCCGAGACCTCGACTTGGTCAAAATTCTCAATATCGTGGAGCCCCGGCTGACCCAACTGGACGTCATCCCCAGCGGGGGGGCGTCAATGGTCTATGGCGACATCGGACTGAAACAGATGCTGCCTCTCTCCCTGCTGGGGGATGGGATAGAGCGGGTCATCGGGGTCGTGCTCAGAATCGCCAACGCACCGGGGGGGATCGTCCTCATTGATGAAGTCGAGAACGGGCTCCACCACTCCATCCTCTCCGACTTCTGGCAAGTCATAGACAGAGCCGCTCAAACCTTCAACACCCAGGTGATTGCGACGACCCACAGTTACGAGTGCATCAGAGAGGCCCACCAGGCGTTCAGTCAGAACGGCGACTACGATTTCCTGCTCCACCGGCTGGACCGCGTCGGCGACCAGGTCGAGACGGTCACTTACGACCAGGAGGCTCTGGGAGCGGCCCTCAAAGCCGAGTTCGAGGTTCGGTGATGCCCAAGCCTAGAGTCATCCAATCCCCCAAGCAACTACTCGTGGAAGGCCGAGATGCCGAGGCGTTCTTTCACCCTTTCCTCGAAAGCATGGGTGTGTCCGGCGTGCAGATTCAGAACTACGGAGGGATAGACGAACTAGCGCCGTTCTTGAAACAGTTCGTCCTCAGCCCGCAGTACAGACATCTGCCCGTCGTTTCGATTGGAATTATCCGTGACGCGGAGCGCAACCCGCAGGATGCCTTCCGAAGCGTCTGTAGCGCGTTACGGGGGGCCGGATTACCGGTCCCATCCAAGCCGTTGGCGCTCGCCGCCGGGCTGCCTCAGACCTGCGTTTACATCTTGCCGGATGAAGAAAGCCAGGGGATGATCGAGACACTGCTCTTGCGGGCCGTGAGCGATGACCCGGCGTTCGAGTGTGTGGATGAGTACCTGGAGTGCGTCGTCCAGGCGACCGGCGTCGAGCCCCGGCCGCGAGACAAGGCCCGCTTCCTGACCTTCTTGGCCTCCCGACCGAACATCAAGCCGCTCACGGGCTACGCGGCGCGGGCCGGATACCTGAATTTCTCCAGTCCTGCGTATGACCGACTGAAAGAGTTCATACGCTCCCTGTGAACACAACCGAGGGCGGGCTAAATGGAATCCGACCCCCTGACTGCGTGGAACTCAAGCCCGGCACGACGAATCAGTTATCTCGCATCGTCGAGAAGCCCGCGCCGGGCACCGCCCCCTCCAACTGGGTGCAAATCGGGCACTTCATCTTCACGCCGGAACTGTTCACCGTGTTGACCGGTTCCGAGGTGGGCAAGGGCGGCGAACTGTGGCTCGCCGATGCGATTGACCGGCTGGCGGGCCGCTCCACCGTCATCGTGCAGCCTATCGAGGGGCTGTGGATGGCCGCCGGGGACCCGTTGCGGCATCTCAAGGCCAACATCCAGATGGCCCTGCGGCGCGACGACATGCGGGACGACCTCCTCGCTTACATGCGGGCAGCGGTGGGTGGCTCAGGTTAGTTTGCTCGGCGTCGAACGTCGGCAAGGCAATGCTCGTGTTCGCCGCTACTGCCGCTAACACTTTTTGTTGAGCGATGCTAGATCGGGAGTAGGAAGGGTCCCTGTGGGTGGGTTCACTATTTGGAATTATGCTGACAAGAGAGTGTTGTCTCCTGTCGTAGTTGTTGGCTCTGTCTATTTTGCGCTCTTGGCCCTTTTTGGGATACTGTATGATTACCAAGCGATGAGCTTCGTGCATTTGGGGACTGTGTGGGGAGAGCATGATCCTAGTGGAACGTGGGGATACGATGGTCAGTTCTATTATCAGATTGCCGTCAATCCCTTTGGTGCTGCTGAGTTCATGGACAATGCCCCTTTTCGCTACCAGCGGATTGTCTATCCATTGACTGCCCGTCTACTATCTCTAGGGCGATCTGAGTTCGTCCCATATGCATTGTTGCTCTTGAACTGGCTTTCGATTGTGATAAGTGTCGGGCTGTTGTCTGACTTCTTGCACTCTCGCCGACTGAATCCGTGGTTCAGCTTGGGGTACGGTCTATACTTTGGTCAAGCAACGGCTTTGACTTTTGATACAACTGAGCCATTTACCTATATGCTGGTTATCCTAGGTATATGGCTGTGGGACAAGAGACATCTCAACTGGGCTGCCTTGCTATTAGGCGTGGCATCTGTGTCAAGAGAGACAGCGGTATTGTTCCCCCTTGGATATGTTGTATACTTCCTTGTGCAGAAAGAATGGAAGAATGCCGTGAAATTCACGAGTGTGGGCGTTGTGCCTTTGATTGGCTGGCTTGTCGCCTTGAGGATTATTTTTGGAGAAACAGGCATCACTTTCACTCCACCGTTTGAG
This sequence comes from Anaerolineae bacterium, assembly GCA_027079895.1. GTDB lineage: Bacteria > Chloroflexota > Anaerolineae > B4-G1 > B4-G1 > JALWUZ01. The sequence continues at coordinate 332 of JALWUZ010000789.1, read as the reverse complement.
CGTTTCCCATTCTATGGCATTTTGTTTCATTTTCGGAAACCTAGGATGTTCTGGCTACTTGTCATTCTAATGTTTATTCCCACGGTAGGGGCGTGGGCATTGGCATGCATAGAGTTATGGAGGGGAAAAAGGCATCCTCTACTTCTTGCGTGGCTGGCTAACATTGTTATGATCACTTTCATGGCTCGGACTTCTTATATGGAGTTTTTCTACCGTACAAAAATGAGTCAGTAGCGGTCGTGACAAAATGAGGGTGTTGAGATATACTTTCTCCAATCCGACTTTGACCAACAGGCGATAGGAGGGCGAGATGACTGATCGTCACAGAGTGT
>JALWUZ010000788.1 GCA_027079895.1 Anaerolineae bacterium | reverse complement strand
CCCGTCGGTGGTGCGCAGCAGGCCGGAGCGCGGGCCCCCGGCTCTGCCCAGGGAACTGTAACGGCCTATGCCGGCGACCAGGGTATTGGAGGTCGGGTCGGTGGGGTCGAATTCCAGGGCCCCGATCGAGAGGGAGGGCTTGTCGTCGGTCAAGGGGTACCAGGTGGGGCTGGCGGACCGGGCGTCATTAGTTCGCCAGATGCCGCCGTTCGTGGCCCCGATGTACAGAATGTCGGGGTCGGTGGGGTGGGCAGCGATGGCCCGGATGGCACCGACTACCTCCCCGTTGGGGACGTTTTCCACCTGCCCGTTGTAGATCGGGCTGGGCCCTTGAGGGATCCACGATTCGCCGACGGTCGTAGCCAGGAGAGGGGCGCGGGGCCGCGTCAGGAGGAATGAACTGTCCACCTCCGCGTTCCCCGGCACGTCCTCGTCGTACAGGATGGGTATGCCGGGGGGCTCTTTGGGGTCTACGCCTGTGTCCTCGTCAGGGGCCGGGGGCCGGACTCCAATCTCGTGGGCCGTCGTCGGGCCTGCTATGGTAAACAGGTAGACGATGATTAAAAGAGCACTGATGATTGTTTTTTTGCGGAACATTCTTCCTCCTCTGGTTGTATTTGGGTGAATATCAAGGAGACTTCTCTCCCTACTATAAACACCGGCGTAGCGACGCTGTTACGCCAGTTGCGTGCATACCCGCTTGCGCTGCTCCGCGCTCCCACGCAGGTAAACACATAGCCGTCCTCCTGCCCCTCATTCCCCGACGAAGGATCCCGTCCACTGGGGGCGGGGCGGAGCGTGTCCGGCCTCCAACATCGCCCGCCACTCCTCGTCGGTGAGCCGCTCACTCAGCGGCTGGGCGAACTCGTAGTAGGAGAACACCCCGCCCGTGGCAATCTGCCAGTGGCCGCGATAGTCCGGGATGACGACGTAGATCTCGAACACCCGCCCGATCGCTTCCTCCAACGCAAACCCGTTCGGGTCGGTGGCGACATCGGCGATGACGGCCGCCTGCTCCGGCTGCTCGAAATAGGCCCTCCCATCGCTGCCCTCCTGGTCGGCGGCGGCCAGCGTCATCACCTCTAACTCGCCGCCGTAGTACTTGATGCGCTCGTAGTCCTCTACGGTCAGCGGCTCGTTGTTCAACTCCCGCTGCGCGACGTCCAGGAGGAAGGAGAGCAGGTCGTCCAGGCGCGTCAGGTTGGCGGCGGTGTTGCTGGTCAACAGGCCACGGTTTTCCAACCCTTCGCTGGTCATGCGAACGAGGGCCAGCAGCCGGGCGTATGCCTCCGGGTTCGGCTCGACCCAGCCGCGCGGCGGTTCCGGCGGCGGGCCGCCCCCCATCTCCGCCATCACCTGCTTGGCGTAGAGGATCGTGTCGTGCTTCAACTCCGCCCAGGAGCCGAGCGCGGTGTGAATATCCTTGCGCGTCCAGGCCTGAGTCCGCATGAAGGCCGGGTACTGCTCTCCCTTCGGTTCCAGCAGCGGATGGAAGGAGTAGAGCCAGGCCCAGTAGAGGTTCTGCGTCCAGGAGTCTATCTGCAAGGCGGAGATCTCCTCCCGCAGTTTCGCCATCTGCTCCGGGTAGTGGAGGTAGTCGGTCTCCCCCATCGCGTCCAGGATGGAGTAGGCCTCGTCGGAACCGAGGGCGGCCATCACGTCCAACCCCTTCGGCAGCCACCGCTCCGTGCCGAAATCCCCCACTTCCCGCCAGGTCAGTTCGTCGAAAATGTAGGCGTCGAGGGTGAAACGCTGCCCCATAAAACGGAAGCCCTGCGTCACCTGCTCCTTGTCCTCACTGATGTAGACCCACATCGAGTTGACCTGCGGCGGCGGCAGTTGCCGGGCCATCGCGGTGAAGGTGTCCAATTTCTCCTGGTCGAGGACGGCGGAGGGAGGCGCGTCGGGGCCGAACGCCGCGTCCCACAGCGCACCGTACTCGTAGAAACCCAGGTCGTCCGCTTTGCCGACGATGAAGGCGGTCGGGTCGTACACCCGCGCCCAGATTTCGGTGGCGGGGACGCCGTTCACGTCGCTGTGCCGCAGGATGTAGGTAATCAGCAGGGCCATGCGGGTCTCCCCCGGAATTGCCAGGCGCATGTTGATGCGTCCGTACCACATCATCGTCCTGAAGTACCGCTTCAACTGCTCGCTGCGGGTGTAGTGGCCGCGCGGCTGGTACTGGGAGTAATCCTCGCACATGTAGGGCTGTCCCAGGCATTCATCCTTCGGGATGGTGGCGCAAGGGTCGCACATAGCGGGGCAATCGCGGCTGAAGATGGGGCTGGGAGCCATCCCGGCGTGACTTTCGATGAGGGCCAGTTCCGGGGCGACCAAATCCTCCACCTCCGGCGGGATCGTCGCCTCCGGTTCGATGAGCGCGTCGGCGACGGCGAAGTAGGCCACGACGCGCCGGGCGGTCTCTTCCAACGGCGTCCCTTTCTGCTCCTCGTACAAGGCGCGGGCCGATTGGAGACAGGCGTTCGTCAGGGCGCGGATGTCCGGCTCGAAGTGCTCCCGCTCCAAATCGCGCAGCATTTTGTCGAAGATGAGGTGGTAGATGTGGTAGACGGAGTCGGTGGTGACGAAGACCGGCCTCTCATCGTAACGGACGGACTCGTACAGTTGATAGAACTCGTACCAGTCGGCGGGGACGACGACGAAGCCGTTTTGCGACAGGAGGGCCTGTTGACCGTCGTCGAAGGTGAAGGAGTCGAAGTTGAGCAGCGAGCCCAGGTCAACGGGAAGCGGGTATCCGGCGTACATCTGCGGCAGTTTGATGGCGATCTCCGAGTAGGCGGCGAAGCCGGGCCCGCGGGCGTCCTCCAGGACGTGCGCCGGCCAGGGGGTCTCCGTCGGCGCACCGGACGCGGGGGTGGCCGTCGGCGACGGTGTGGCGGAGGCGGTCTCCTCCGGCGTGGCGGCGACGGTCGGCGTCGCCGGCGAGATGGCCGGGGTGGGGGAGAGGGCCGGTCCTACGG
>JALWUZ010000787.1 GCA_027079895.1 Anaerolineae bacterium | reverse complement strand
CCGGGCGGTGACCGGTAGGGGCAACCCGCGCGGTTGCGCAGGGGTGGTTGGCAATGTCAGGGCCGGTGCGAGACCGGTAGGGCTGGTGCAAGACCAGCCCCTACGCCGGATGGCGACCGGTAGGGGCAACCCTCGCGGTTGCCCTGAGGCAATTGCCCAGGGGCGAAACCAAAGGAGGAGGTGGAAGAGTGGCTGATTTCGACGACCTGTACGTGGACGAGGAAGAGGAAGAGGAGGCGGCGGAAGGGGAAGGATCCAACCGCACCTTCATCATCATCGTGGCAGCGTTGGGCGGGGTGTTACTGTTGGCAATCTGCGCCTTCGCGGGGTGGGCCTTCATCCTCAACCCCCGGATGAAGGCCAGCATTGAGGCGCAGAATCAATCCATCGTGGCGACCAACACGGCGATCGCGGAGATGGCAGCCGAGGCGGCGACCGCCGCCGTCACCGACACGCCGACCCCCTCCCCGGTGCCGCCGACGGATACGCCCACGCCGAAGCCGACCGACACCCCTCGTCCCACCAAGACGCCGACGCCGACCGCCACCACCGCTATGACCGCCGGCGGCGAAGGGGCCGGAGCAGCGGCCGCCGGTGAGGGCGGCACGGCGGTGAGCGAATCTCCGACGCCGACGGCTACCCGGCGGGCAGCGGCGGCGACGGCGGCCGCCGCCAGCGGCAAGAAAGGGACGCCGGAGACCGGCATCGGGGCGGTGGGGGCCAGCGCCCTCGCCCTGGGCTTGATCGCGCTCCTGGCGGTGGTGCGTCGCCTGCGGCGCACCGCGTGACGGCACGGGTGGGAGGCGGAGGGATATGGGAGATGTCTGGGCGGTACTGACCAACCCCAACGTAGTCTACATTCTGTTCGTCATTGGGCTGTGGGCGACGGCGGCGGCTATCTACGTGCCCGGCACCGGCTTCCTGGAGGCGGCGGCCCTCGCCTGCCTGGTGCTCGCCGTCGCCGGATTTACCCGCCTGCCGGTCAACGTGGTCGGCGTGCTGCTGATCGTCGTCGCCGGGGTACTGTTCGTCGTTGACCTGCACGTGCAGAGCATCGGCATCACCGTCGTAGGGGCGGGGTCGCTGGTCGCGGGGTCGGTGCTCCTGTTTCCCTCCTCCGAGGGCCTGCCCGCCCTCTCCCCCTGGGCGATCGTGGTGATGGTGCTTCTCTCCCTCGGCTTCGCCGCCTTTCTGCTCGCGGCGGCGGTGCGGGCGCAGGGGCTGCGCCGGAAGGCCGTCCCGGAGGAGGTCATCGGGCAGCGCGGCGTCGTCACCGCTCCGTTGACGCCGGTCGGCACGGTGCAGGTGGCCGGTGAGTTGTGGACGGCCTTCGCCGACGAGCCGCTGGCGGTCGGCGAGGAGGTGGAGGTTGTGGCCCTCGACGGGCTCAAAGTGCGCGTGAAGCGCGTGACAACGACAAAAGGAGGATGAGATGGGCTGGGCTGCGTTGGTTATGTTCCTCTTTGTGCTGGGGTTCGCCGTTTTGATTATGGCGGCCTCGATGATTCGTATCGTGCGCGAGTACGAGCGTCTGGTGGTCTTCCGTTTCGGGCGTTGCATCGGCACTAAAGGCCCCGGCCTGGTGTGGCTGATCCCTTTCGCCGATAAGCCGGTCAAGGTGGACCTGCGGGAGCAGTTTATGGAGGTGCCGCATCAGATCTGCATCACCAAAGACAACGCCCCCATCGGGGTGGATTTCCTGATCTACTGGAAGGTGGTCAACCCGGAGTTGAGCGTGTTGAAAGTGGGACAGTTCGCTCAGGCGTCCGTCGGCATCGCCACGACGACTTTGCGGGCGGTAATCGGCGACATTGACCTCGACCACGTGCTGGCCCAGCGGGAGCACATCAATCACGTGCTGCGGGTGAAGTTGGACGAGGTGACGGAGCGGTGGGGCGTTAAGGTGACGGCGGTCGAGATTCGGGAGATTCAGCCGCCGCGCGAGGTGCAGGACGCGATGAACCGGCAGATGGCGGCGGAGCGTACCCGCCGGGCGATGGTGACGGAGGCCGACGGGCAGCGGGAGGCGGCCATCAAGGTCGCGGAGGGCGAGAAGGAGTCCGCCATCCTGCGGGCCGAGGGCGAGAAGCAGGCGGCCATCCTCCAGGCCGAGGGGCAGCGGGCGGCGTTGGCCTTGCAGGCCGAAGGGTTCGCCGTCGCCCTGAGGCAGATTTGGGAGACGGCCAGCCAGGTGGACGCCAACACGATGACGCTCCAATACTTCGAGACGCTGAAGCGGCTGGGGGAGAGCCCCTCGACCAAGTTCATCTTCCCGATGGAGTTCACCGGCATGTTGGAGTCGTTCATCAAGGGCCGGGAGGTGCAGGAGGGGCCGCAACCGCCCGACGCCGTGTCCTAGTCGAAGCGTAAGTCGGCTGTCCTCAACCCAGGTGCGACGCACTGCGGAGGTGCGTCGCACCTGTTGCCGACAGGGGCCGCCGTTCGTCCCTCTGGTGGCCGTCAATGCACGCAGGAAGGAGACCGGTATGGCATTGGAGACCTGGTTCCCCGCGCTGTTGGGGTATCTCGCGCCGGTGGGGTTGTTCCTGCTGGCCTGGGGCGGCATGCCCCCCGCGCGGGCCCGCCGTTCGGCGACGGTGGGCGCGTTGACGCTCGCGCTGGCGGCGGTGGGGTATTTCGCGGTGGGGTTCGCCTTCCGCGACCGGACCTTGCGTTCGGACTGGACCTGGAAACTGCGCCACTCCAAGTGGTTCTTCTTTCTCTATTACGTCGGGGTGATGGTCGCCACCCAGTTTCCGCCCACGGCCTGGACCATCAGTTTCGTGGGCGGCTTCTATCTGTTGGTGGGGCTGACCTATTTCGGCACCTTCTTCGTCGCGCCCCTGGTGGGCAACCGTTTCTACTGCCGCTATCTCTGCCCCTACGGTGCCACTTTCGGCCTGCTCAATCACGCTGGTTTCTATGGGCTGCACATGGACCAGGACAAGTGCATCGACTGCCGGCGCTGCGAACAGGTGTGCGA
>JALWUZ010000786.1 GCA_027079895.1 Anaerolineae bacterium | reverse complement strand
GTCGCCGGCCTCGACGGAGTCGGGGATGGTGTCGCCGTCGGAGTCGAGGTCAATGTAGTCGGGGGTGCCGTCGCCGTCGCTGTCCACCGGCGTGCCGCCGTCCCCGGCCTCGGTGGAGTCAGGGATGCCGTCGCCGTCGGAGTCGGAATCCTGGTAGTCGGGGACGCCGTCGCCGTCGGTGTCTGCGGGTGTGTCGCCATCTCCGGCCTCGGTGGAGTCGGGGATGCCGTCTCCGTCGGAGTCCGGGTCCTGGTAATCCGGGTTGCCGTCGCCGTCGGTGTCCACCGGAGCGATGATCTGCACCTCGGCCCAGGCGTTGTGGATGGGGAGCGGCTGGCCGTCTATCGCCGTGCCGCCGACGATGGCCCAGTTCCGGGTTGCGCCGCGCGGCTCGCCGACCGTGTCGGCGGCGGCGCGGAAGTGGACGGTGACGGTGTACCGGTCGCCGGGGACGAAGACCTGGCCCGGCGAGAGGAGGTCATCCCAGGTCAACGTGCCGCCGGTCGGGTCACTGCTATCAGGGGGCGGGCTCGCGCTGAGGAAGAAGAGGAAATCGGGGTCGTACTGGTCCACCAGCGAGAGGGTGGTCAGCGAGATGCCGCCGGTGTTCTGGATGACGATCTGGAACTCCGCGTCGTCGTCGGGGGAGGCCGGGCTGGGAGTGAGGAGTGTCTTGGAGACCTGCACCTGGGGGTAGCCGCCGACGCGCATAAAGGCGAAGTCGGTGGGGTTGAAGCGGTACGGGTCGCAGGTCGGGCAGGCGGGAGGCAGCCACTCGGCGTAGGCAGCGGCGTTGTTGACCTGAGTGTCCGGCGTGGGCGCGTAGGTGTCGCTGACCTGCACCAGGAACTCGACGATGAGGGCCTGGTCGGCGGGCAGGCTGTAGGTAGGATCGAAAGCCCAACTGAGGGTCTGCCCGTCAATGGCCGGCTCGATGGCCGCCTGGGAGCCGTCGGGGTAGTAGACGGTGGCCGAGCCGGCGACGTAGGAGAATTGGGCCGAAGGGAGGGTGTCGGTGATGCGCAGGTGGTCAATGGCGTAATCGTAAGCCTGGAGGCTCAGACGCACGTCCATTTGGCCGCCGGGAGGCACCATGTCCGGCGAGACAGTCTTGTTCAACTCGACGACCGGCGGGTCGAAGAAACTCATCGGGGCGGGAAGGAGGTTGTACCCCAGGTCGTAGCCGTCGGAGCCGTCAGCCTCGATGGCCTCTCCCCAGACCATCGCAAAGGTGCCGCTGCCGTAGATGTGACCGCCGGTGTTGTTCAAATCGGAGGTGTCTATGAGTTCGGCCGTCTCGAACCGGTCGAGGGTGACGGTGTTGGTGTGGATGGTGGTGGTATGGCCGTCGGCGGTCAGGGTGACGTCGAAGTAGTCCCGGTCGCCGTCGTTGTCCCAGTCGGCGTAGATGGTGGTGCCATCCTCCAACGGGGTGACGAAGACCGGTTCGCCGGGGGCCAGGTAGCCGTACTCGTTCTCCGAGTTGGGATAGTCCGGGCCGGTGGCGGGAGACCAGGCCAGGTAGTACTCGTCGGCGTAGTGGTCGCTGCTGACCGCCGGGTAGCCCCAGTCCCAGTAACTGTCGTTGGTGTTCACGGAGACGAGGAGTTGGAGGCGGTCGTTGGGGTCGTCGGTGTAGACGTGGTAGACCTCCCCCCGGATGGTCGGCGAGGTGGGGGCGGAGATCCAGCGCCGGTAGGGGTATCCGGCGGGGATGTTGATGGAGGTGTGCCCCGTAGCGGTCTCGAAGGTCACTGTGGTATCGTCGTAGGCGTAGAGGAACAGTTGGATATCCATGTCTCTACCGCCGTTGTCTGGGCGGAACATCGCGGCCACCGGCAGCCAGTAGTCGCCGCCCACCAGGTCGGGCGGGGTGAGGTTGAAGAAGCGCATTTCGTAGGTGTGGTATCCGCTGGTGATAAGCCCAACCTGGATGGGATGGGTGCCGGTGATCAGGTTGCCGGCGAGCACGTCGGTGATGACGTAGGTTTCGCCGACGTCCAGGGTGGCGAGGTAGTCGCCGCTGCGGTAGATGGCCGTGCCGTCCTGCGCCGCCGAGACGAAGGCGTAAGTGGTGTCGTCGTCGGGGGTGGTGAGGCCGCCCATCGGACTGGCGTAACTGTCGCCCCAGGCCACCGATGGGTAGAGTTCCCAGTAGCCGGCCAGCACCTGGCCGTTGGAATATGCGGAGCCATCGTTCTTGGTCAATTTGGTAGGCCAACTGGCGCGGATGACGAAGACCGGCCCGCCGGCGGTGAAGATGCGGTCGCCGCCGACCACCGGATAGGCGTTGTCGTAGGTGCCGCCGTTGAGGGTGCCGATCTGGTCGAAGACGAGGGTCTGCCCTTTTTGGACGAGGAAAGTTTCGTCGGCGGTCGCGGGGTTGTTGAAGTCGAAGTCGTACCCGTCTGAGGCGTGGTCAATGTACACGGAGGAACTGTCGGCGTAGGCTACCACGCTGACGCGCACCTCGATGTACTGACTGTCGGACGGGGTCCAGGGGTCGTCGCAGGCCTTGTTGCCGCGCCAGACACAGGAAGCGTCGGTGTTGCTCAGGATGTGGTTGAAGGTGAGGAACAACTGCTCCTGAGTGCCGGGGATGTAGTACTCCTGGAATCCACCACCGCTGCTGCCCCCGCTTTGCGCCGGAGGAGCCGCGTGGACGTGGGACGAGGCCAAGAACGTCAGCGATAGCAACAGTGAGGCCGCGCCGAGTATCAATCCAACTGTCAAGCGTTTGAGAGATTTTGCCAGCATGACTTGCCTCCTTTCCCGGCTGGTTGTGCCTCGAACTGTTGTCCTGCGACCAGCCTCTCTGCTCAATTGTACCTCAGACCACTACCTTAGGAAAGTCCATCTTATGCAGGGATTTCGAAGCAAACCGGGGCCTCCGTATCAACCCCCCACTTCTACCCTCGTTCAGGCGGGGTTGCCAAAATGCGTTTCTTCGGCGAAAATAGGACATCCGCGACCATCGCCCGTCAGCGGAAA
>JALWUZ010000785.1 GCA_027079895.1 Anaerolineae bacterium | reverse complement strand
GATGGAGTGCGGCCCGGCGGTCGCGCTGCCGCCGTAGTCGCCGCCGGTGTTGTGCCACAGGTCGTTGTAGTCCAGGTCGAGGGACGCGCTGCCGGCCCCGTAGATGCCGCCGCCGGCGTTGCCGACGATGACGGAGTTGTGAACCGTCGCCGCGCCGCCGGCGAAGTAGAGCCCGCCGCCGGAGATGACGGCGGTATTGCTGACCAGGGTCAGGTGGTAGAGTGTGGGGTGGCCGCCGACGGAGGCCAGTCTGCCGCCGTGCTGGGCGGAGTTGTGGTGGATGATGAGGTTGCGCAGCAGGTGGTCGCCGCCGGTGGCGATGTAGAGGCCGCCGCCGTCGCCGCTGCCGGCCGCGCCGTTCTGGATGATGAACTCGCCGACGGTGACGGGGGCGGTGCTGGAGATGGTGAGGACGCGGGCGGAGCCGTCGCCGTCGAGGACGGTCAGGGCGGAGGGGTTGATCCAGTCGGTGAGGGTGTAGCCGCCGCGCAGGGTCAGCGCGTGGCTGATGGTGATGGATTCATAGCAATGCCCGGCGACGCGCACCTCCCCGCCGACGGGGGCGGTGATGATGGCGGTGCGCACGGTGGTATAGACCTGTCCGCCGGTGCTCAGGCGGGCGAAGCAGGTGCCGGTGTAGAACTCGTAGGCCCCGATGTCGGCCCGCGAGCCGAAGGGCCGGGCGTAGCCAGCGTAATCGTCGGGGGGGTAGGTGGTGGGGTCGGCGGCGTCGCGGCAGGGAGAGGCGGCCGTCAGGTGGAAGTCGTGGGCGGCGGTGTCCGCGAACTGCGGGTCGGCGGAAAGGTGGTGGACGACCGAGGCCCCGCCGGAGTACTGCCAGCCGGTGTTGCCGAAAATGTCGCAGTAGGAGGCGGTGATGGGCCCGTAGATGCCGCCGGTCTGGCCGGAGGCGGCGGAGTTGCTGACGACGATGTTGTTGGTGATGGTGATGCTGCCGCCGCTGACGTACAGTCCGCCGCCGGTCCCTGTGGTGGCCTGGTTGTCGTAGATGGTGTTGCTGTCCAGGTGGAGGTTCTGGTTGGCGGAGATGCCGCCGCCGTTGTTATTGGCGGAGTTGCCGTAGATGATGTTGTTCCGCACCCAGACCGGCTGCCCATAGGGGGTAGCAGCGAGCAGCCCGCCGCCGTTGGAAGCGGCGGTGTTGGAGTAGATCAGGTTGGCGGTGACGGTGATGGGTGAGCCGCCAGTGGAGACGACCCCAACTCCGCCGCCGGCGCCGGTGCTCGTGTTGTGGTGGATGGTGTTGTCGGAGAGGAGCACGCCCGACGCACCGGTTCTGATGGATACTCCGCCGCCGAGTCCGGCGGTGTTGGAAAAGATGGCGTTGGAGGCGATGTCGGCGGCTCCTTCAGCCCAGCACAGGCCGCCGCCCTCGCTCGCCGTGTTGCTGTAGAAAGTGCTGTCCTGGATGACGGTGGTCAGGTCGAGGCCGGTCTCGCCGTAGAGTCCGCCGCCCTCGGAATCGGCGACGTTGGCGTAGAAAGTGGTGGCCTGGAAGGTGGCCTCGCCGATGTCCAGGTGCGCCCCGCCGCCGCGATTGGTGGCGTGGTTGTGGTGGATGCGGGTGCGCTCGATGGTCGCGGCGGTGCCGCCGAAGCCAATGCCGCCGCCGTTATCGGCGGTGTTGGAGTAGATCTCGCAGTCCTGAATCAGAGCGGAACTCCCGCCCAGGTACACTCCGCCGCCGGCCCAGGCCGCGTAGTTGGTGTAGACCTGGGTTTGGAGCAGGGTCAGGCTCCCCACGGCGAGGCAGATGCCGCCGCCGTTGGGGGCTCCCTGGGCCACGTGTCCGTGGCGGATGTGGAGCCCCTCGACGGTTATGTCCCCGCCGGCGATGTAGATCACCCGCCCCTGGCTCTCGGCGTCGAGGACGGTGGGGTAAACGTATGGATCGGAGTCGTCCCAGTTGGTGACGGTGTAGCCGCCGCGCAGAGTGAGGTCGCGGTTGATGTAGGCAGTCTGCGAGTAAACGGTGCTGCCGACGGTGCGGGTCACGACCCCTTGGCACAGTCCGGCTATTTTGATGAGGTCGCCGCCGGAGGCCGCGTCCACCGCTGCCTGCACGGTGGTGTAGACCTGGCTATCGTTGACGCGGACGAAGCATGTGCCGGTGTAGAACTCGTGCGCCCCGATGTCGGCCTGGGAGCCGAAGGGGCGGGCGTAGCCGTCGTAGTCGTCGGCGGGGTAGGTGGACGCACCGGCCCCGATGCAGGGGGAGTCGCTTTGCAGGCGGAAGTCGCCGTTGCCGGCGTCGGCGAAGCGGGGGTCGGCCTGGAGGTCGGTGCTCCCCAGGGTGAGGTTGACGGCGTCGCCGCCGGTGTTGTTCCAGAAATCGTCGTGGCTCAGAGTGGGGGTGCCGGCCTCGTTGTAGATGCCGCCGCCGTTGCCGGTCGGGGCGGAGTTGGCGGCGATGAGCAGGCCGGTAAAGGCGGGCGTCCCGGCGGCGACGTAGATGCCGCCGCCCTGCTGGGTGGCCTGGTTGTCGTAGAAGGTGGAGTAGCGGACGGTCGCCGTGCCGTCGGCGAGGTAGAGGCCGCCGCCGCGCGAGGCGTCGTTGGAGTAGATGAGCAGGTTTTCCAGGGTCGGGCTGCCGCCGGCGACGTAGAGGCCGCCGCCGTTGGCGGTCGCGCTGTTGCCGGAGATGCGGCAGCGGCGTATGGTGGCTGTGCCGCCGGCGATGTAGATGCCGCCGCCGTTGGTGGCCTGTCCGTTGCGGATGTGGAGGCCCTCGACGGTCGGGTCGCCGGCGGTGACGCGGATGACCTGGTGGGCGGAGCCGCCGTCCAGGATGGTGGGGTGGGCGTCGGGGTCGGAGCGTGTCCAGTCGGCGGTGGTGTAGCCGCCCCGGACGGTGACGGTCTTGGAGATGGTGAGCAGGGGGTCGGCGATGGCGGTGTAGGTGCCGGCGGCGACTTTGACCAGCCCGCCCTCGATGACGGCGTTCACCGCGTCCTGGATGGAACTATAAGGGCAGCCTGATAG
>JALWUZ010000784.1 GCA_027079895.1 Anaerolineae bacterium | reverse complement strand
GGCGTGGGGGACGGCGTGGGTGTGACCCCGGTCGTCGCCTCGTAAGTCGCCATCCACGCGGCGAACTGGGTGGACTCGACGTTGAAGGTGGCCGTCAGGTCGGGGGTTGGCGTCTCGGTCGGGGTGCCGATCACGACGACCGGCGTCGGCGTCGCCACCTGCGCCAGGATAGAAGCCAGCATCCGGCCAATGGCCCCGGTGTAGAGCAGAGCCATGAATCCGGCGATGAACAAGACGAGAATGCTCCCCCCGATCAGCAGCCAGCGGCCAATGCCGGGCCCCGTCGGGGCGGCGGGAGGAATGGTGGGAGGCGGTGGTGGGCTGCCGCCCAGCATCCTCTCCGTGGTCGCCAGGTCGCTTCCGGCCACGATCTGGTCGGGAGGCCGCTCCACATGCTCTCCGGCGAAGGCTCGCTCCAGGTCGTCGGCGAACTCCTGCGCGCTCTGGTAGCGGTCGTCGGGGTTCTTGGCCGGGGCCTTGATGATGACCGCCTCGATGCTGGCGGGCAGGTCTGGGTTGAGGACTGTCGGCGGCGTCAGAGGGGCGTTGATGTGTTTGAGGACGATTCCCAGCGGGGTATCGGCGTCGAAAGGCAGGCTGCCGGTGACCAGTTGGTAGAGCACCACGCCGAGGGAGTAGATATCCGACCGCTCGTCGCCGGTCTTCCCGATACCTTGTTCCGGGGCCATATAGGCCGGCGTGCCGACCATCGCGCCGCTGGCGGTCAGCGTGGCCGTGTTCACCATCCGCGCGATGCCGAAATCGGAGAGGATGACCTCCCCCTCCTTGTTGAACATGATGTTAGCCGGCTTGACGTCCCGATGCACCATCCCGTGTTTGTGAGCGTAGTCCAGGGCCTTAGCGATCGAGACGACGATATGCACCGCCTCCTCCAGCGAGAACCGTTCACCGGTTTTCGCCATCTCCTGGAGACGCGCTTTCAGACTCGGCCCGTCAATGAACTCCATCACCATGTAGGGGGCGTTGTTCTCCGGGTCGAAGTCGAAATCATAGACCTGGACGATGTTGGGGTGGCGAAAGGTAGCGACAATGCGGGCTTCCCGCTGGAAGCGGGCGAGGAAGTTCTCTTCCCCGACGAGGAAAGAGTGCAACACTTTGACAGCGACGTAGTGATCGAGGCCGGGATGGTACGCTTTGTAGACCTCGGCCATACCCCCGCTGCCAAGATGCTCGATGATGCGGTACTTGCCGATGGTTTTGCCGATCAGCGTCTTTTCTCCTGCCGCCTGCCGAAGCGTACACTTTCAGGCAAAACGGCCCTTCGATGCTCTGCGAAGGGCCGTGCTCAGAGCGGGTGAGGGGACTCGAACCCCTGACATTCAGCTTGGGAAGCTGACGTTCTACCGCTGAACTACACCCGCACTGACTGCATTATATCCAATGTGCGTGAATTGTCAAATCACGTCACTCTCGGGGGCGCCATCGCAGTTGTTCGCGGATCACCAAGTCGGTGCCGCGGATTTTGAAGGCCACGTCGGCAGCGATGTTACGCATCAGCAGGTACCCCAGGTCTGGGTGCTCGTCGCAGAGTTTGATCAGCCCGTCGCGTGGGAGCACCAACAGGCGTGCCTTCTTGGACGAGCAACGGGCCGAGGCGGAGCGCAGCCCCTGGTCCACCAGCGCGATCTCCCCGAAGGCCTGCCCGCGCCGAATGGTGGCGATCGTCACCGGCCCGCTCGTCTTGGCGTCGGCGGACTGGACGAGAGCCGGGTTGACCGTGATGTCCACCGTGCCGTTGGCGACGACGTACAGTTCATCACCCGCGCTGTTCTCCTCGAAGATGACCTCCCCTTTTTTGGGGGCGATTTCGGTACAGAGGGCGGCGATCATCTTCAACTGCTCATCCGACAGGTCGTAAAAGATGTCTGCCTGGCGCAGGATGTTTACGTATTCGGTAATCTTGTCCATATCTTCCTCCCGGTAAGTGCGTCGGGACAGATTTTACCACACTTCTTTGGAGAGAGCAAAGCAAGTTGGCTCGTGTCCAGCCGCCGGACGCGGAGGGTGAGCGTATCATACTGGGGACATACAGGCAGCCGAAATCGGCTCTGGGCTTCGTAAAGTGGTCGAAAAAGGGGGCCGGGTGTGCCCATAATGGATTTGAGCCAACCGGCGAAATCGGATACAATGTACTCTATCTCCTTCCGACGAGGTGGGCTCTTATGCATCGTATCACAAAACCCCCGCTTGTTCAGCCGGTCCGAGTTCGCCTGCACGCCCTGGTAGTGTTCAGCATCCTCGTCCTGACCGGCCTCGGTCACATGCCCGAAAGTCAGGCCGGCTGGCTTACCTGCCCACCTCAGGTGGTGATGGACTCAAGAGGCCAACGCCTTGGGCGGTCTATCTGCTTGAGGTGTAGCAGAGCCCAATATGGTGTCGCTTGGTGGTATCTGTCCCGCACCGGGCACATTCCCCTTCTGCGCGGCCTTCTGCTGGGGGGCTTGTGGCATCTCGGTGGACAGGAGGGGGCGGCCTGGGTGAGTCTGATCCCCTGGGTGCAGTGGGTGTGGCATCTTGGGGGGCTGTTGTGTCCTGGGCTGCTTCATCAACCCGAGTGGCTGGCGGTGCGCCGGCTGCTGGGGTATGGTCAGCCCCTGGCGATCACTGCCCTGGCCGGACTGAGCCTGGGTGCGCGGCTGAAAGGCGAACCCAGGGGAGTGGGCTGGGCTCTTCCACAGAATGAGGCGGTGACCTTCCCCCCGCCGGAGGTGGGCAAGTGGGGTGAGAACCCCGGCCTTTGGGCAGTGAGTCTGGGCTGCGTCACCTGTGGTCGGGAAGAGCCCTGGGCCGAAGTGGTGCCGGGAGAGAATGGAAGCTACCGGGCCACCATCTGCGGCCACTTCACCCTTCAAGTGAAGGGCGACCATCACTTTCGGATCCGATTGCTGATGCTCTTCCTGCGCCTCTTGGAAGTGCCTGGCTCCCGGCGGGGCGGACGCCGCACCCGCGATGAGAGGGCTCCCTTCATCGCCCAGCAGAAGCTGG
>JALWUZ010000783.1 GCA_027079895.1 Anaerolineae bacterium | reverse complement strand
GTCATCGCCCTCCGGCTGCTCTTCGGCCTGGTGCTCGCCGGAGTGCTCCTGTTCTTCCTCGCCGTCGGCGGGGCCGTCGTCGGCTACATCGCCATCGCCAATCAACTCCCCTCGCCGGAGGAACTCCAATCCCGCCAGACCGACTTCGTCAGCAGCAAGATCTTCGACCGGGACGGGAACCTGCTCTACGAGGTGACGGACCCCCAGGGCGGGCGTCGCACCTACATCCCCCTCTCCCAGACCTCCCGCTACCTGATAGACGCCACCGTCGCCACCGAGGACCGGGACTTCTGGGTTCACCCCGGCTTCGACCCGATCGCCATCCTCCGCGCCATCTACTACAACCTGTCGGAGAAGCGGATCGTCTCCGGGGCCAGCACCATCACCCAGCAAGTGGCCCGCAACGTGATGCTCTCGCCGGAGGAGCGGGTGCAGGAGACCGCCTGGCGCAAAATCAAGGAGATCGTGCTGGCCGCCGAATTGACCCGCGTCTACTCCAAAGAGACCATCCTGGAAATCTACCTCAACGAGAACTACTACGGCAACCAGGCCTACGGCGTCCAGGCCGCCGCCGAGACCTACTTCGGCACCAGCGCGTCCAACCTGACGCTGGGACAGGCGGCTTTCCTGGCCGGGCTGCCCCAGTCACCGGCGACCTACGACCCTTTCGGCGGCGGGCTCGACCTGGCCCTCAAGCGGCAGGAAGATGTCCTCGCGCTGATGGTCGAGGCCGGCTACATCACCGAAGAACAGGCCGCCCAGGCCGCCGCCGAAATCCGCGCCTACGACTTCCAGGCCCCCCAGTTAGACCTCTCCTTCGCCCCCCACTTCGTCGTCTACGTCCGGCAGACGGTGGAGCAGATGTACGGCCCGGAGGCCCTCTACCGAGGCGTCGGGCTGCGCATCTACACCACGTTGGACTCCCGCCTGCAAGCGTTGGCCGAGGAAGCGGTGCGGGATGGGGTGGCCGCCCTCGCCGACCGGCACGCCACCAACGGGGCCCTCGTCGCCATCGAACCGGCCACCGGCCACATTTTGGCGCTGGTCGGTTCGGCGGATTTCCACGACGAGACGATCTCCGGGCAGGTCAACGTCGCCCTGCGCTGTCGGCAGCCGGGCTCGTCCATCAAGCCGCTGACCTACGTCGCCTCTCTCGAACGGGGCTGGACTCCGGCCACCTTGTTCTGGGACGTGCGCACCGAGTTCCCCGACGGGGCCAACCCGCCCTACGTGCCGGTCAACTACGACGGCCGGTATCACGGCCCGGTGCTCATGCGGGCGGCGTTGGCGAACTCCTACAACGTCCCGGCCGTCGAAGCGTTGCAGTTCGTCGGCGTGGACGGCCTGCTGGAGATGGCGGAACGGCTGGGGGTCGAGTCCCTCGTCCACCCGGAGAGCAACTGCCCCGATTACCCCTACGATTCCCCGCCGACCTACGGCCTGGCCCTGACCCTGGGGGGGGGGGAGGTGAAACTGATCGAGATGATCGGGGCTTTCGCCGTCTTCGCCAACGACGGCATCCGCGTGCCGCCGACCCCCATCTTGCGCATCGAGGACAACCAGGGCAACGTCCTGCTGGACAATTCCCGCCCCACCGGGGAACAGGTGCTCTCGCCGGAGCACGCCTACCTCATCACCAGCATCCTGTCGGACAAGGAGGCCCGCTGCCCCGCCTTCCACTGCCCCAACGCGCTGGAACTGAGCCGTCCGGCGGCGGCGAAGACCGGCACGACCAACGACTTCCGCGATGCGCTGACGATCGGCTACACGCCGCAACTGGTGACCGGCGTCTGGGTGGGCAACTCCGACAACTCGCCGATGGACAACCTGCCCGGCTCCCTCGGCGCGGGCCCCATCTGGCACAACTTCATGGAGGCCGCTCACGCCGACTGGCCGGTGCGGGAGTTCGTGCGTCCGCCGGGGGTGGTGGAGTACGAAATCTGCGCCGACTCCGGGGCCCGTCCTACCCAGTATTGCCCCCGGCGGCGGAAAGAGGTCTTCGCCCAGGATCAGCCGCCGCTGGACGAGACGCACGACTGGTACCAGATGGTGAAGATTGACCCCTTCACCGGCCTCCTGGCGAACGAGTACTGCCCGGACCACGTCGTCGAGCAACTGATGGTGGTCATCGAGGATCCGCGCGGGCGGGAGTGGGCCCAGGAGCACCCCGATTACTTCAACGGCCTGCCGCTCGCCCCGACCGACGCCTGCGGGCCGGACATCCAGCGGCCCCAGGTCGCCATCGTGCAGCCGGCCCCCGGCGCGGAGGTGTACGGAGTGGTGACGGTCATCGGCACGGTTCAACTGCCGAACTTCGACCGGTACGAGGTGCAATACGGCATCGGCGACAATCCCCAGGGCTGGGGTTGGGTCAGCGGCCCGCACCTGGCGACGGTCAGCAACGGCCCGTTGACCCAGTGGGACACCAGCCACCTGGCGCCCGGCCCGTACACACTGCGCGTCGTCGCCTACGACCGGGAGCAGCACCAGGTGGAAGCGCGGGTCACGGTCAACGTCGTCCCGCCGACGGCCACCCCGACCATGCCGCCGACCCCTACGCCGCTGCCGCTGCCGACCGCGCTCCCGCGCCCCTCGCCCACGCCGTCGGCGACCCCGGCCCTATCGCCGACCGTCACCCCAGCGCCGACCGTCGCACCGACCCAGCCGCTCTCGCCGACCATCATGCCGCGCCCGGATTGACCGGGGGCGGGGCACCGTCTACGGCGAACGCACCTCCCCCACCACCACCGCGTCGCCCACCGGACGGCCATCCGCACCGACGATCGGCAGCCGTTCCATCGTCGCCAGCAGATACAGCCCCACCTCCACCTGATACGTCCCCGGCGGGGCGTCGCCGTCCAGCCGCACCAGGTAGGGGTCATCCACCTCCGCCCCCACCTCCCACGCGCTGGTGGGGAACGTCCCCTGCACCGGCCAGGAATCCACCTGCCCGTGAGGCCGTCCGTCGGGCCCCACCAGGTGGACGAAGACGGTGTAATCCTCCTCC
>JALWUZ010000782.1 GCA_027079895.1 Anaerolineae bacterium | reverse complement strand
GCCCATTCCCCTGCCCGCCGGGGTGGGGGTCGAGATCAAAGGCAATCAGGTGACGGTGACGGGGCCCAAGGGGAGCATCGCCCGCGAGTTCCACCCCGATATGCGGATTGCGGTGGAGGACGGGCAGTTGAAGGTGAGCCGCCCGACGGACCAGCGTCACCATCGAGAGTTGCACGGCCTGACCCGCGCTCTGCTGAACAATATGGTCATCGGGGTGACGCAGGGCTTCCAGAAGCAGTTGGAGGTCCACGGGGTCGGCTACCGGGTGGAGTTGCAGGATGACGGGAGTCTGTTGTTGCAGTTGGGCTTCTCGCATCCGGTGCGCGTCGTCCCGCCGGAGGGGATTAAGTTCGCGGTGGAATCCCGCACGAAGGTAATCACCGTGAGCGGGATAGACAAGGAGCAGGTGGGACAGGTCGCCGCCAATATCCGGGCCTGGCGTCCCCCGGAGCCGTACAAGGGCAAGGGGATTCGTTACGTCGGCGAGCACGTGCGCCGCAAGGCCGGTAAGGCTGGTAAGGTCGGTTAGTGGAGGTAGTCAATGGGAGAGAGTAATCGGCGGGAGGCCCGTCTGCGGCGGCATAGACGGGTGCGCAAGCGCGTAGTGGGGACGGCGGAGCGACCGCGTCTGAACGTGTTCCGCAGTCTGCGTCACATCTACGCCCAGGTGATTGACGATAGCCGTGAGCCCAGCGGCCACACGCTGGCAGCCGCTTCCACGATTGACCCGGAGGTGGCGGCGCAGATTCAGGGGCTGACGAAGACGGAGCAGGCCCGCGTCGTCGGCAAGGTGGTCGCCGAGCGGGCGTTGAAACAGGGCATCAAGCAGGTGGTGTTCGACCGCGGCGGATACAAGTATCACGGTCGGGTCAAGGCACTGGCGGACGCGGCCCGCGAGGGTGGGCTGGAGTTCTAGTTTGTCTGACGGAGGCAGGATGGCTAGAATTGAGCATGAGGTCTTCGAAGAGCGCGAGGAACTGGACGAGCGCGTGGTGGACATCGCGCGGGTCGCCACCGTCGTTAAGGGCGGTCGCCGCTTCTCCTTCCGCGTGGTGGCGGTGGTGGGCGACAACCGGGGTCAGGTCGGCGTGGGAGTCGGCAAGGCGCGGGGCGTGCCGGACGCCATCCGCAAGGCGACGGAACGGGCGCGGCGGAATATGCAGCCCATCGCGCTGGTGCAGACGACGATCCCCCACGAGGTCATCGGACGGTGCGGCGGGGCGCGGGTGCTGCTCAAGCCGGCGTCGCCCGGTACCGGAGTGATCGCGGCCGGCGGCGTGCGGGCCGTCTTGGAGAGCGTCGGCGTGCGGGACGTGCTGACCAAGTCGCTGGGCAGTTCCAACGTCGTCAACGTGGTCAAGGCGACGATGGACGGGTTGCAACAGTTACGCCGCTCGGAGGACGTGGCTAAAGAGCGGGGCGTGCCCGAAGTCAAGGTGATGCCGTTCTGGAGGCGAGGGAGATGAGTACGGCGCAGGGAAGCGGTAAGGTGTTGCGAATCACTCTCACGAAGAGCCCGATTGGGTACTCTTACCGTCAGAAGCGGACGGTGCGGGCCCTGGGGCTGCGCCGTATGCACCAGACGGTGGAGCACGAGGATACACCGGTCATCCGGGGGATGATCTCCAAGATCAGCCACCTGGTGACGGTGGAGGAAGTGGAGGGGGTGTGAGGTGAAGTTACACGATTTGCGGCCCGCCAAGGGGGCGGTGAGGAGACGCAAGCGCGTCGGGCGCGGCATCGCCGCCGGGCAGGGGAAGACCGCCGGACGCGGCACGAAGGGGCAGAAGGCCCGCAGCGGCGGCAGCCTCCCGCCGTACTTCGAAGGCGGTCAGTTGCCCCTGGTGCGGAAACTCCCGTTCGCGCGGGGCGTCGGCTTTCGGGACCCGTGGCGCGTGCAGTTTACCCCGGTCAACCTGGAACGGCTGACGGTTTTCCAGGCCGGCGACGAGGTGACGCCGGAGAAGTTGGCCCAGGCGGGGATCATCAAGAAGGCGGATGAGTTGGTGGTCATCCTGGGGCGCGGTGAGTTGCCGCAGCCGTTGACGGTGAAGGCGCACCGGTTCTCGGCCAGCGCACGGGAGAAGATCGAGGCGGCCGGCGGCACGGTGGAGGAGTTGCCCTGGCAGCGCGGCGGCTATCGGACGCGCTAGTGACGTGGATTCAGACGCGCCGGCGGTGTGACCGGCGCGTGCCAGCCAAACGGAGAGTCGAGGAGCGATGATTCAAGCCCTGAAGAATGCCATGACCTTGCCCGATTTGCGGCGCAAGTTGTTGTACACGTTGTTGATTCTGGTCGTCTACCGGCTGGCGGCCCACGTGCCGGTGCCGGGGGTGGACCAAGAGGCGTTGCGGCAACTGCTGGGCGGCACCGGCGGCGCCAGTCAGTTGTTCAATCTGCTCGATATGCTGTCCGGCGGGGCGGTGGCGAACTTCTCGGTCATGGCAAACGGGGTGTACCCTTACATCACGGCGACGATTATCTTCCAGTTGCTGACTCCCATCTTCCCCAGTTTGGAGAAGTTGATGGAGGAGGGGGAGGCCGGGCGGCGGAAGTTGAATCAGTGGCAGTATTACGCGACCATCCCCCTGGCTCTGTTGCAGGCTTTCGGGCAGGCGCGGGTCTTTAGCGCGGGGGCGGGGAGTGCGCCGGTCTTGCCGCACTTCGGCTTCAGCAACCCGGAGGACGTCCTGCCGACGATCGCGGTGCTCGCGGCGATGACGGCCGGGACGATGTTCGCCATCTGGCTGGGCGACCTGATTACCGAGCAGGGCATCGGCAACGGATTGTCGCTGATTATCTTCAGCGGTATCGTGGCCCGCGTGCCGCAGAATGTGGCCCGGATTTGGACTCAGGGCATGGGGCAGGGGGTCGGTACGGCGGTGATGTTGGTGCTGGTCTTCCTGGCGATCACGGCCATCACGATGTTCGTCATCGTCGTCGTGCAGGAGGGGGAGCGGCGCGTCCCGGTGCAGTACGGCAAGCGGGTGCGGGGTATCAAGGTCTATCAGG
>JALWUZ010000781.1 GCA_027079895.1 Anaerolineae bacterium | reverse complement strand
GCATCCCCCTCTTCCTGGACGCCTGCCGCTACGCCGAGAACGCCTACTTCATCAAACTGCGGGAGGAGGGCTACCGCGACAAGCCGGTGCTGGAGATCGCCCGCGAGATGTTCTCCTACGCCGACGGCTGCACGATGTCCGCCAAAAAGGAC
Source organism: Anaerolineae bacterium (assembly GCA_027079895.1). Taxonomy (GTDB): domain Bacteria; phylum Chloroflexota; class Anaerolineae; order B4-G1; family B4-G1; genus JALWUZ01. Next base: position 2,868 of record JALWUZ010000781.1, on the reverse strand, counting down.
GCCCTGGTCAACATCGGCGGCTTCCTGGCGATGAACGACGCCGACCTGTACGAGCGCGTCTGTCAGGAACTGATCATCCGCGAGGGCTTCCCCACCTACGGCGGGCTGGCCGGGCGTGACCTGGAAGCCATCGCGCGGGGGCTGTGGGAGGGACTCGACGAGCGTTACCTGGCCTACCGCATCGCCCACACCCAGTACCTGGCCGACCGTCTGGTCGAGGAGGGAGTGCCGATTTTGGAGCCGCCCGGCGGCCACGCGGTCTACATTGACGTGAAGCGGTTCCTCCCCCACATCCCCCAGGCGGAACTGCCGGGCCAGGCGTTAGTCTGCGCCCTGTACCTCGAAGGGGGCATCCGGGGCGTGGAGATCGGCAGCGTCATGTTCGCCTATGAGGACTCGGAGACGGGCGAGACGATCTACCCGGAGTTGGAACTGGTGCGGTTGGCGATTCCGCGTCGGGTCTACACCCAGGCCCACCTGGACTACGTGGCCGAAGTCTGCGGCGCGATCTACCGTCGGCGGGACGAACTGCGCGGCTTGCGCTACACCTACGCCCCGCGCCTCCTGCGCCACTTCACCGCCCGCTTCGCCCCCCTCTGACCGCGCCCTGACCCGCACCTGCACACCTGCACACTTGCAAACCTGCATACTTGCCTACTTGCAAACTTCCATGACCCGACCCAAACGCACCCTTGCCCTCCTGGCAATACTCATCCTACTCACCTGGGCCCTGCTCCTGGCCCACTCCGCGCTCGACCTTGCGCTCCACCTCCGGCAGGCGCGGGCCCTGGCTGCTGACCCGGCGGGAATCTCACCGGCGGAAAGCTGCCGTCTGGTACAGGACATCCGCTCCGACGTGACCTCCCTGCGACGCTGGGGCGGCCTGCCGGCCCGGTTGGCCCCCCTGTTCGGCTGGCTGCCGGTCGTCGGCGGAGACCTGCGGGCCGCCCCCCACCTGCTGACCGTCGCCGACGGCCTGAGCGAAGCCGGCTCCCTGGCCTGCGACCTGCTCGCCCCCGCCCTGTCCGACGTGGAGGCGGGCGGCTTCTCGCCGGAGGAAGCGGTCTCCCTCCTGGCCGCCGGTCAGGAAGAGATGACCCAGGCCGCCGCCGCCGTCGCGCGGGCGGAGGAAGCCTGGGCCCAAGTCCCCGTCGCGAGCCTCTACCCGCCCCTCGGCGACCGGGCCGCCCTGGTGGAGCGGGGACTGTCCCTCCTGCGGGCCGGCTTCCAGGCGGCGGCCCTCGCCCCGCCCCTCCTGGGGACGGACGCCCCGCGCACCTACCTCGTCCTCGCCCTGAACGAAGACGAACTGCGGGCCGGCGGAGGCTTCATCAGCGGCGTTGGAGAAATACACCTCGCAGCCGGCCGGGTGGTGACGATGACCTTCCGGGACAGTTACGCCGTGGACGACTTCACCCAACCCTACCCTCTCCCCCCGGAGCCGCTGAGCCGCTTCATGGACATCGGCCTGTGGGTCTTCCGCGACAGCAACTGGTCGCCCGACTTCCCCACCGCCGCCCGGCAGGCCATCGCCCTCTACCGGCCCGGCTATCCGGTGACCGTGGACGGCGTAGTCGCCGTTGACCAACAGGCGGTACAGGCCCTCATCGCCGCCCTCGGCCCCCTGACACTGGACGACGGTACCCAAGTCACCGGCGCGGACATCCTGGACTACATCCGGGTGGCCTGGAACCCGGCGGGAGGCGAGACGACGCCGGAGTGGTGGCGCAACCGCAAAGCGTTCATGGGCCTCATCGCCGGGGCGGCCTGGGAGCGAGTCCAGAGCGGCGCGGTGGACTGGGTCGCCCTGGGCCGTGCCGCGCTCCGCCTCCTGGACGAAAAACACCTCCTCGTCTACCTCGTCCAGCCGGAGGCCGAGGCGCTCCTCTCCTCCCTGGGCTGGGACGGCGCGTTGCGGGCCGGGCCGGGCGACTACCTGCTGGTGGTGGACACCAACATGGGGTTCAACAAAGTCAACGCGCGGGTGCAGGAGGAGATCGTCTATCGAGTTGACCTGCGCCCGACGCCCCCCCAGGCCGGCCTGACGCTGCTCTATACCCACACGAGCACCGCCACCGCCCCCTGCGACCAGAGGCCGCACTACGGCGACGACTACGCCGACATGATGGAGCGGTGCTACTGGGACTACATCCGCGTCTACGCCCCGGCCGGGAGCGCGTTGACGGAGGCGACCCAACTGCCGGTGCCCGGCGCGTACCTCCTCACCGGCGAGGACTACGATGGCCGCGTCGCCGTCTCCCCGGCGGAAGAGGGGGACTGGACGGTCTTCGGCGTGCTGGGCCTCCTCCGTCCGGGGGAGAATGTGCGCCGCGCCTTCGTCTGGACGCTCCCTGAAGATGTGGTACAATTGACCGCCGACGGAGAGGAGGTGTACACCTTGCGGGTGCAGAAACAGCCTGGGACGGCCGGCCATCCGCTGACCGTGCGGATTCATCTGCCGGAGGGCAGCCGGTTGGTGGAGTCCGTCCCCAGGCCGACCACAGCCGAGGACGGCTGGCTCATCTACCGGCAACCGCTGAGCCGGGACCGGGAGTACACCCTGCGTTTCAGACGAGGAGATTGACGCCGCGCGGCTTCCCTTCTCCCGCCGGGTCGCTCAGGCCCGGCGGTGTGATGTCCGCGCCGCATCCCGGCCGAAGGAGAGAAGGAGCGATGGGTAAAGGCAGTTTGTTCAGATTCTCGTTGATTTTCATACTCTTCCTGGTGGCCGCGCTGGCCGCCGGGCCGGACCTGTGGGCCGCGCCGGGGCAGGACATAGGCCGCCAGACGGTGCCTTCGCCGACGCCGACCAGGGAGGCGACCGCCACCAGCCCCCCGCCGCCGACGAAGACCGCGCCGCCGCCGACC
>JALWUZ010000780.1 GCA_027079895.1 Anaerolineae bacterium | reverse complement strand
GGATTGCAGGAAAACTTTCACCAACTCTTAATAACTTTCAAACCAAATTCAAACCACCGAATGATATAATCAGTCTGAAGGAGAATGGCAGGCCAGTAGAGACGGTCTATTCTTTTAAGGAGGACAGATGAGAAAGCCACTTATCAAGCATTTCTGGCCCGTTTTCGCCCTTATCGTCTCATTGACCTTACTCACTGCCACTGCTTGGGCCGCGAACATCACCGGCTACTTCCGCGCCATCGGCCCCGGCCAACGGGTCTACGGCGACCTCGACGGCCACTCCGACAATCCCTGGGCCGGGACGCTGAAATCCGAGATTGACGGGAAGATCGTCGGCACCTTCTGCACCGACCTGGAGCACACCATCCACTACAACGAGCCGTTCTACTACGACGGCCCGGCCTCTTGTCCCGTCGCCTGGATCATCACCAACTACCCGCCGCTCCTCACTGGCGACAACGCGGAGATGGCCGCCCGCCAATCCGCGCTCTGGTACTACTCCGACGGGTTCGTGCTCAACGACTCCACCCCGGAGTCCATCCGCAACCGCGCCCAGGAGATCATTGACAGCGTCCCCGACCCCTGCGAGATCACCCTCCAGCCCCCCGACCTGGACATCTCCCCCGCCGGGACGACCGTCTTCTACCCCGCCACCCAGGTGTTCACCGTCACCGCCACTCAGGGCGGGCAGCCGGTCTCCGGGACGGTGGTCTCCCTCTCCGTCTCCCCCACCTCCGGCTTCACTCTCAGCGACGCGACGGTGACGACCGGGCCCGACGGCACCGCGCAGTTCACCATCACCGCCAGCGTCACCGGCAGCGTGGACATCAACGCCCAGGCCACCTTCACCCTCCCCGTCGGGATGATGTTCAGCCCCACCGACGGCGAAGGGCAGCGGTTGGTGCTGGGCGACGCCACCACCGGCTCCGTCTTCGCCGACGTGACCGCCACCTGGATTCCCGGCGGCTCCATCGTCGGCCACGTCTTCCACGACCGCAACATGGACGGCGTCCAGGAGGAAGGCGAGGAAGCCCTGGGCAACTGGACTGTCACCCTCTACGACGCGGGCCACTCGGCGTTGGAATCCGGCACCACCGCTCCCAGCGACGGCAATCACATCTTCAACAACGGCGGCCTGGGACTGGGGGCCGGCACCTACTACGTCACCCTGACCGACCAGAGCGGCTATCAGCGCACCACCGGCGACACCGTGACCGTCACCCTCACCTACGGCGGGCACGGGGTAGCCAACTTCGGCGTCGTCAAACTGCCGGTGGTCAACGCCTGCAAGTACGAAGACCTGAACGAGAACGGTTCTCACGATCCGGGCGAGCCCTGGCTCTCCGGCTGGGAGATGCAACTCTACGAGGGGGACGATGGCAGCGCGGTCATCAGTGGTCACGGCAGCACCGGCGACGATGGCTGTGTCGTCCTCGGCTTCTTCGATTCCAGTTACTACGAGCCGGACACCTCCTACTACGTGGGCGAGACGGTGAAGGACGGTTGGTTCAACGTCTCCCCTCTGACCCAGAGCGTCAACCTGAACGCCTCCGCCGTCGAGTACGTCTACTTCGGCAACGTACACCCCGCCCCCGACATCGCTTTGGAGCAGAGCGGCCCCGCCTACGCCTACGAGGGACAGACGATCACCTTCGTCTTCACCGTGACCAATCAGGGCAACGTCAAACTGACCGGCTCCGTCACCGACACCCTCTTGCCCGGCCTCAACTGCGACCTGACGGGGCTGGCGCCCGGTGAGAGCCTCACCTGTTCGGCGGACTACACCGTCCCCGCCGGCACCAACACCGTTACCAGCCCCGGCGTCGCCAGCGCGGATGACGCCTACGGCCACACCGTCGGCGACACCGCCGACCACAGCGTGACGGTCATCCACCCCGCGCTGGTCGTGACCGTCTCCGCGGCCCCCGGCACCGTCCACACCGGCGACGCGGTGCTCTGGACGGTGCGGGTGACGAACAGCGGCGACGACGACCTGACCAACGTCTCCCTGAGCGACACCAACGGCCACAACTACGGCCCGTTCGACCTGGCGGCGGGCGCGAGCCAGACCTTCACCTACACCACCTACCCGACGGCGGACACCGTCAACGCCGCCACCGCCAGCGGCTATGACTCCCTCGGCGGGAACCTCTCCGCCAACGACTCCGCGTCGGTCCACGTCATCCATCCCACGCTGGCCGTGACCGTCTCCGCCGACCCCGACACCGTCCACAGCGGCGAGGCGGTGGTCTGGACGGTGCGGGTGTCGAACACCGGCGACGACGACCTGACCAACGTCACCCTGAGCGACACCAACGGCCACAACTACGGCCCGTTCGACCTGGCGGCGGGCGCGAGCCAAGTCTTCACCTACACCACCAGCCCGACGGCGGACACCACCAACACCGCCACCGCCAGCGGCAGCGACTCCCTCGGCGGGAACGTCTCCGACAGCGACTCCGCCAGCGTGAACGTCATCCACCCCGCGCTGGTCGTGACCGTCTCCGCGGCCCCCGGCACCGTCCACACCGGCGACGCGGTGCTCTGGACGGTGCGGGTGTCGAACACCGGCGACGACCCCCTGACCGGCGTCTCCCTGCACGACTCCAACAACCACGACTACGGCAGCCCCTTCGACCTGGCGGCGGGCGCGAGCCAAGTCTTCACCTACACCACCAGCCCGACGGCGGACACCACCAACACCGCCACCGCCAGCGGCACCGACTCCCTCGGCGGGAACGTCTCCGACAGCGACTCCGCGTCGGTCCACGTCATCCACCCCGTGCTGGCCGTGACCGTCTCCGCCGACCACGACACCGTCCACAGCGGCGAGGCGGTGGTCTGGACGGTGCGGGTGTCGAACACCGGCGACGACGACCTGACCGGCGTCTCCCTGCACGACACCAACGGCCACGACTACGGCAGCCCCTTCGACCTGGCGGTGGGCGCGAGCCAGACCTTCACCTACACCACCAACCCGACGGCGGACGCCACCAACGCCGTCACCGCCAGCGGCACCGACTC
>JALWUZ010000779.1 GCA_027079895.1 Anaerolineae bacterium | reverse complement strand
ACTCCGCACGTCGAAATGGGCCGGCCCGAAGAAGTCCAGGTCAACGGAGATGCGATGCCCCAGGTGCAAGGCGGTCGCCGTGCCCCCGGCCAGGTAGAACGGGCGCGTGACCCCCTCCTCGGCTAACGCGGCCAGGTCGAGCCGCACCGGTCGCGGAATTGCTTCGACAAACATACGATCTCGTCCCGTTCCTCCGGCGGCAGGTCGAAGTACAACGCCCAGAAACTCGCGCTCTTCGCGCTCAGACGGCGGCTCGTCTTCAGCACCGCGACAATCTCCTCCCGCGAAAACCGCCGTTCCATCCAGCGCAGCGCGGGCACGTCGCCGTACTCCAGCAGCCGCTCGATGACGTACTTCGGATACCGGCCGACCTCCAACTGCGTCGGGTCTATGTCCCAGAAGTAGCGGTAGGCGCACTCCGGCAGCCGGTCGTCCTCCATTTTCCGGCTCCTCAACCAATCGCCCGCAGCACCAGCGGCAGGTAGAGCCGGTGGTCCTGCACCACAATCGGGGTGTCGGAGAAGAAACCAACCGCCAGCGGGCCGTGTCCCGCGCTCGTCGTCAACTGCCACGCCTGCTTGTAATCCGTGTCCCCGAACCGGAGGCGCACCGCCGCCCGCCCGTCGCCGTCCGTCACCGCCGACACCGTCTCACTGCCCCGCGTCAGAGTGACAGCGGTTCCGGCGAGCGGCGTCCCCAGCGGCGACAGCACCTCGATGGGGAACTCCCGCGTCACTACCGACTGCGACCAGGAGAGCGACTGTTGCAGCCCGGCGTCGTCCACCTGGGCCGTGCCGGTGATGAGGAAAGCGTTGTTGTCAATGATCTCGCCGGAGTAGTCCCATTCGCCGTCGTCGAAGGCGAGCACCCCCCGGTACTGACGGGGGTCGAACTCGTTCATCTCCGAACGGCGCATCATCACCTGCGACGTGTCGAAGAGGAACAGCCACAGCCCGTCGCAGTCCTCGAACGTCACCTGCCGCGAGCCGCGGAGGGAGAAGCCCCACTGCCCGTTCATTATCACGTCCATCAGGGTCACGTTGAGCAGCGTCCCGTCCGTCGGCACGCCCAGGTGGAAGCCCGACACGGTGGCTTCGGCGGGGCCGGAGGCCGGCAGATCCAGCACCAGTTTGCGCAGCATCGAGTCGGACAGGGCGACGGCGGCGTCCTCGTCGGCGGAGACGACCCAGCCCCGCTCGAAAGGCCCGGCCCCCAGCGTGTCGGTGACGATCTCGGAGTCGCGCAGCACCAGGTTGTACCCGACGCCGGATATGGCCACGTCCCGTTGCAGGTTGAAGTCGGGGAAGTAGCCCGGCCGGAGCCCGGTCGCCGTCAACGTCCCGCCGGCGGGGATGTGGAAACTGACCGCGCCAATCTGCGAACGCTCCACCTCGGCGACGGCGTTGCCGGAGAGGCCGATGCTCCCCCCGATGGAGGTGACGAAACGGGAGTCCCGGATGTGAATCTGCGCGTTCCCGCCGGAGTTGATGAAGTGAATCCAGGGGGCGGCGTCCTGAATCGTGATCGAGGAATTGTCGAAGGCGATGATACGCGCCAGCGTCCGGGGGGCGGCGAGAATCCGCCCGCCGTCCAGCACCAGCGCGGACGATTGCTTCAGGTCGAGTCCCCAGTGGATGAGCGGGCTGCCGTCACGGTCGAAGACCAGCACCGCGTCCGGCCCGATGTACAGACGGGCGTTGTCCCGCATGAGAATCTCCCCCGCCTTCATCGTGTACCGTCCCTGGGTGAGAGTGAGAGCCGTGGTGCCGGTCAGCGTGACGGTGCCGGTGTGGACACCGGCGACGAACGGGCCCACATCCGGCCCGGCCGGGAGGGAGAGCGGCGGGCGGGGAGCCTCGGCGTGCGGGGTGGATTCCGTGCCGATCTGCACCTCCACGTCGTCCACGTAGGCCAGCGCGTCGTCCAGCGTCTCGAAACTGACGTAGCCGGAGGCGGGAGGCGACGGGTCGTCCACCCCCACGACCCCCTCGCCGTTGATGAACACGTCGAGCGAGCCGTGGCCGACGAAGATCTCCGCCTGGTAGGGGACTTGGGGCGCGATGGGGAAGTAGCCGTGCCCCAGGTCGGTAAACGTGTCGCTGCCGTCCTGTCGGGAGAGATACACCCCATCGGTGGCGAGACGCACCATGTAGCGCGAGCCGCCGGTCTCGATGTTGTCCAGGACGTTGGCGTGCATTCCCGACATCAAACTGCCCAGGGCGAAGCGGAAACTGAGACGGGACACCTCCCCGGAGTGCTCCGTCAGCCGGACGAAGCCGTGCCCTTCGCCGCGCAGAGCGTGTCCATCGCCCCACTCCACCCACGACCAGACGGCGGGGTCGAGTTCCCAACCGGCGGTGCCGCTTTCGAAATCGTAGGTGTAGACCTCCTGCGCGGGGGCCGACACCGCCGCTCCGCCGGTAGATGACCATCCCGCCCACCCGATAGCCGTTACGACGACGCCGGCCACGACGAAGAACGCCGCTTTCCCGCTCATCTCCTCACCTCATTTCATCAGCGACCGAAACAACTCCTCGTACAGAGCCGCCGTGCGGGCCGTGTTCCAGCGGGCCGCGATCTCCTCCTTCGGACGCACGTACCGCTCCCGCTCGGCGGTCACGCGCAGGATGGCCTCCGCCAGAGCCGCGCTGTCGCCAATCGGCACCACCTCTCCCATCCCGGTCTGCAACACCGGCTGCCGCACCCCCGGCAGGTCGCTGGCGATCGAGGGGGTCCCGCACAACATCGCCTCCACCTGCACCAGGCCGAAAGTCTCCGTCGAGTTGAGGCTCGGCACCACCAGGCAGTCCAGGTTGGGGTAGAAGGCGGCCATCTGCACCGGGTCGAGCACCCCCAGGAACTCCCACCGCTCCGCGTGCTGCTTCAGCAACGGGGCCAGCCGCCGGGCGTAAGCCTCCTCACCCATCACGCCCCGATACTGCCCGGCGAAGAGCACCCGCGCCTGGGGATAGACCTCCAGCACGCGGGGGAGGGCGTTCAGCAGCACCTCGACCCCCTTCTCCGCT
>JALWUZ010000778.1 GCA_027079895.1 Anaerolineae bacterium | reverse complement strand
TTCAAGACCACGAGGATGGTGGACTCGTAAGTCCACGGCTCCTCTTTGGTGATGACGGCGACGACGAGTATCAACAACCAACCGAGTGCAGCCAGCGTCCCAACCACCCGGGCGGCCCAGCGCAGCACGTTGACCAAGATTCCAGGAGACGTACTCATCAGACCCTCCTTAACACATCCGATTCTGGCATCGCAAAGATCGTCGGCGGGGTAGGAGCACCGAAATTATACCCCCATTTCCCATTCCCGGCGAATCGGGAGGCCGGCAGCGGCATGAGCGGCACTTTTTATCTATCCATAGTTGTGGTATAGTAGGGGGGTCATTCATCAACATCACCCATAGTCACAACGGAGGGTTCACATGGGCAGCGACCCCAAAATCGAGAAGTTGCATCAAATGCGCGAGCAGGCCCGCTTGGGCGGCGGTCAGGCCCGCATAGACCGGCAGCACGAACGGGGCAAGTTGACCGCCCGCGAGCGAATCGAAAAACTGCTCGACCCCGGCTCGTTCCGCGAGTTGGACATGTTCGTCACCCACCGGGCCACCGGCTTCGGCGTGGAGAAGCAGAAATACCTGGGCGACTCCGTCGTCACCGGCTGGGGACGCATCAACGGGCGTCTGGTCTACGTCTTCTCGCAGGATTTCACCGTCTTCGGCGGGAGCCTGTCGGAGGCGCACGCCGAAAAGGTGTGCAAGATTATGGACCTGGCGATGAAGAACGGCGCCCCGGTCATCGGCCTGAACGATTCCGGCGGGGCACGCATCCAGGAGGGAGTCGCCTCGCTGGCCGGATACGCCTACATCTTCCTGCGGAACGTCTTGGCATCCGGCGTCATCCCCCAGATCTCCGTCATCCTCGGCCCCTGCGCCGGGGGCGCGGTCTACTCCCCGGCGATGACCGATTTCACCATCATGACCAAAGGCACGAGCCACATGTTCATCACCGGGCCGGAGGTCATCAAGGCGGTCACGCACGAGGAGGTGACGTTCGAGGAGTTGGGGGGCGCGATGGCGCACGCTTCCAAGAGCGGCGTGGCCCACTTCGCCGCCGAAAACGAGGAGCACTCGCTGGCGATGGTGCGGCAACTGCTGAGTTACATCCCCCAGAACAACACCGAGGACCCGCCCTTCGTCCCCACCGCCGACCCGGAGGACCGGATGGACGCCGAACTGGCCACCATCGTCCCCGACAGCCCCACACGGGCGTATGACATGAAGGCCGTCATCCGCCACGTGGTGGACGACGGGCAGTTTATGGAGGTGCATGAGCACTGGGCGCAGAACATCATCGTCGGCTTCGCGCGGATGGGCGGGTTCGCGGTCGGAATCGTGGCCCAGCAGCCGCTGGTTCTGGCCGGCGTGCTGGACATCGAGGCCTCCCGGAAGGCGGCCCGTTTCGTCCGTTTCTGCGACGCCTTCAACATCCCCATCATCACCTTCGTGGACGTGCCCGGCTTCCTGCCGGGAGTGGAGCAGGAGCACGGCGGCATCATCCTGAACGGGGCCAAGTTGCTGTACGCCTACTGCGAGGCGACGGTGCCCAAGATCACCATCATCACCCGCAAAGCCTACGGCGGGGCCTACGACGTGATGAGTTCCAAGCACATCCGGGGCGACATCTCCTACGCCTGGCCGACGGCGGAGATCGCGGTGATGGGCCCCGACGGAGCGGTCAACATCGTCTTCCGCAAGGAGATCGCCGCCGCCGCTGACCCGGCAGCGGAGAAGGCCCGCCTGGTGGAGGAGTATCGGGAGCGGTTCGCCAACCCCTACATCGCCGCCGCGCGGGGGTACATTGACGATGTCATCGAGCCGCAGGAGACCCGCCCGCGCATCATCGAGGCCCTGAAGATGTTGCAGAACAAGCGGGACTCCAATCCCCCGAAGAAACACGGGAACATCCCATTGTGAGAGGAGGTCGAGATGAAAGCGAAAGCCAACATCGCGCAGGCCGCCGCCCGGCTGACGGAGCCGTTCAAGCATGTCGCCATCGGACGGGTGGACGATTACTGTGCCTATCTGACCCGCATTCAGGGTACCTACCTGTTCCACCAACACGCCAAAGACGAGATGTACCTGGTCATGGAGGGGGAGATCACGGTGGACTACGCCGACGGCTCCTCGGTGACGGTCGGCCAGGGGGAAGCGTTGGTGGTCGAGGCCGGGGAGAGACACCGGTCGCGCTCGGAGGCGGGGGCGTTGGTGTTGATGTTCAAGGCCTGTGACCTGTTTGCGGAGTAGAGACCCGCCGCTGTACAACCCAGGAGGAGAGATGACCAATCCCATCAAAATCTGCGACCTGATGCTCCGTGACGGCCATCAGTCCCTGCTCGCCACCCGCATGCGCACCGACGACATGCTCCCCATCGCCGACAAGATAGACCAGGTGGGCTACTGGGCGGTCGAGATGTGGGGCGGGGCCACTTTCGACTCCGCCATGCGCTTCCTGGACGAGAACCCCTGGGACCGCGTCCGACGTCTGCGGGAGCGCATGCCCAACACGCCGTTTATGATGCTCTTGCGCGGCCAAAACGTCGTGGGATACAAGCATTATCCCGACGACGTTCTCGAACGGTTCATCGTCCACGCCCGCGCCAACGGCATTGACATCTTCCGTATCTTCGACGCCCTCAACGACACCCGCAATATGCGCAAGGCGATGGAGGTCGCCAAGCGGGAGGGGGGACACGTCCAGGCCGCCATCTCGTACACCATCGGGCCGCCCTACAGCGTGGACTATTTCGTCGCCACCGCCAAGGAACTGGCCGCGATGGGGGCGGATTCCATCTGCATCAAGGACATGGCCGGGCTCATCACCCCCTACATCGCCTACGACCTGGTAGCCCGTCTCAAGGACGAACTCGACCTGCCGATTCACCTCCACTCCCATGCCACCAGCGGCATGGCGACGGCGGCACTCCTCAAGGCCATCGAGGCGGGAGTGGACATCGTGGACACCGCCATCTCCGCCCTCTCCGGGATGACCTCGCACCCCCCGACGGAGTCCATCGTGGCCTCCCTGTCCGGCAC